>JAHFAA010000078.1 GCA_023250775.1 Bdellovibrionales bacterium | reverse complement strand
ATTGAAAGCGCGTCTTCAAGATTCGATTAATTCTCAGCGCTAGTTCCAGCGCCAGTTCTTTTTCACAGACGACACGCTGCTTGGCCTGAATATAAGATTTCGCGCCACAGTCGTCACCGCCATGGCCTGGGTCAATAAGAATAACAGGTTTGCGTGCCCATAGATTCAAAGGGACAAGCAAAAAGCAAAGCAATGTAAAAAACTTTAATTTTTTAATAACGTTCATACCAATCTTGGACTACATCCATAAAAAGTTGCTTGGCCTTTTTGCGAAATTTCTCAACCTTCCCTTGGGGAATCGATTCTCCCTTGTCGAGTCTCGCTCTCTCAACAAGATTACTGGCCGTGAGTGAAAATGAGTAGAGCTTGCCTGATCGTGCTACGAAGATCCCCGCGATGGCCTGAACAAAATCTAAAGTGCCAGTTTTGGCCCAGAGGCGGTGGACCAGTTTGGGATGATTCCAACGTTCGCGCATTCCACTATTTTCTCCCGCCATAGGCATGAGGGCCCAGTAGTAATGTGGCCCTTCCGATCCTTTATCAAGTTGTGTCAGGTACACATTGGCCAGCCACTCGGCCAAAGTACGGGCCCCGAAACGATTGTCGGCGGTGAGGCCTGAGGCATTGATCATTTTGATATCACCCCAGGGAACATTTTTGGCATTGGCCTTAAGCCAGGTCAGCATGGCATCGGCCGATTCAGTTATATTGAGTGGCCTTTCGGTGGCCTGACGGGCGGCCTTGACCATCATGGCTTCGGTGAAGAGATTATTGGAATATTCGATCGCCGATCTGGCCAGTTCAAAGGTTGGAATGGAGTTGTGGATCACCAAACTTTTTCCTGATTTAGGCGCGGGCAGGAGTTCTGGGGCAGGAACTTGAATTCCCATCGCGCGTAAGAGATCGGCAAAAACTTCGGCGGTGGCACGGTTGGGATTTTTCACCGGGATTTCGATCGGGTGACTGTAGCTTTTACGGTTTGAGTAGAGCCAGTCTTCCAGCTTGTCATTGTTGTCTAAAAATTTAAAACGCTGTCCGGGAGGAAAGAGATTTTCAGCATCGAGATTCATCCGAAAATTGGGTAGAGGAGGAATAGGTCTGAAACCACCTTCACTTGTACGAATCAATTGCAGGCGATTGAAGTAGACATTGAGGGCGCCCAGGCTTTGATCGTAGTCATCATCACCTTGGCCAAAATGGGAAATTTCAGTTTGATTGGTGAAGCCACTTTCGTCATAAAAAAAATGCCCGGTAATTTTGCTGATGCCTTTCGATTTAAGCGTGAAGGCCATATTGATCAGACCGTCAGTATTGAGTGAAGGGTCGCCGCCACCTTTTAAAATCAGATCGCCCTCACTGGTGGTGAGCAGCTCCGTTTGAAAAGTGCTTTTTGGGCCCAAGATGGAAAGGGAGTAATAAAGGGAGAGCATTTTGCAAACTGAGGCCCAAGGGAGCGGCGTCTGGCCTTGGTATTCTTCTTTGGTTTGTTTCGTTTCAAGATCCACCAATGCCATTCCAAAGGAGTTGCCATCAGTGGCGCCTAAGAGACCGGAGCGTTTGATAATTTTTTCGACGGGAGAAGTTTCGGCCAAGCAAAAATGGGGCACGACCATGCAAGTAAAGAGGATGATTGTGCTTAACGATCGTTCAATCTTATTAATTACCATGGGCAATTTTATCGTAATAAAAGAGAAGGGCAACTAGCAAAAAGACCTAGCCGACTTTTTGAGTTCCAATGTACTGACGGCCCTCGCGCTCTTCTTGTTCTGCTGCTTGAATAGAGAGACGGGTCCAAGGCATTTTTTCCAAACGCTTCTTGCCGATGGGTTCCTCAGTCTCCTCGCAGATGCCGTAGGTGCCATCTTCGATTTTGGCCAAGGCCGCATCGATTTCGCGTAGGCGTCGCAGTTCACGCTCACGCAGCTCAAAAGAGAGTTCTTGATTGAGAAAGGTTTGGGCGATATCTCCTTCTTCGATCATCTCTTCTGGCGGGACGGCAATGTCTTCTTTGTCAGAAGCGTGAATCTTATTCATCACCTCACGACGCAATTCAAGAAGCTTGCTCTTTTGTTGTCCAATAAACTCATTATCAAAGTACTTCTGCATCAGAGACATAACTCATCTCCTTGATTACGTCCCACATCAAAACACAGGGATTATTTTAACATCAATTAAAAAACATGCACGGGAATGTTGTAAGAATTTTATAAAAATCCTATAAAATCAGCATGATAAGCTAAAAAGCAGGTGTAATATTATGACTTTTAATGCTCATCCCGGCAAAAATGCCCTGCCTCGTGGTCGTGATGGCAGTGGCAGCGGCGAATATTTTTGGCATGCCCAACCAACAGCAGGAAGCTCCCAATCAGAGAAAAGACACGTTCCATCACATAGTTTTCGTGCATGAGGATTCCTGTCACGAGCCCGATGATTCCACCCGTGGCCCAAATGACAGGGGCCCAGGTTCGGTGCTGCTTGTAACCATGATAGAAGGCCATGAGGGCCATGGGGATTGTTACGCCAAGAATGAGAGCGTGGAACCAGGCGTGGGGAAAAAGTCCCTCCAACCAAGGGAGGGCGACTAAAACTACAGGTAAGAGCAGGCAGTGAATGGCACAAATACTTGCCGCCGCTAATCCAATTTTGTCCCAGAGACTAGTTTTCGGAATCACTCTTTCGGCCAACATACTTTCTCCTAATTGAGCGCGCGAGTTTTAATTTTTTCTTCGATCCAGCTAAGGAAGGCGTCCTTTTTCATGGTCTCCTGGGCCTCAACGCCGTAACGACGGAGAGTGACTTCTTGCGACTCGCTTTCCCGTTCTCCCACGATCAGGAGATTGGGAATTTTCTTCTTGGTATTGGTGCGAATTTTTTTATTAATAGAGTCGTTGGTATCATCCACTTCGGCGCGAATAAAACGCTTGCGCATTTCGGTCACTAATTGGGTGGCGTAGGGAAGAAATTGTTCCGAAATGGGAATGACCTTGGCCTGAACCGGTGCCAACCATGTGGGAAAAGCACCGCCAAAATGTTCGATCAAAAAGGCCACGAAGCGCTCGTGAGTTCCGGCCGGTGCACGATGGATGACGTAGGGACGATGGGGCTGATTATCAGGCCCAATATATTCCAGACCCAAACGTGCCGGCACGGCAAAATCCAGCTGGTTGGTGGAAATAGTTTCTTCCCGGCCAGTTACGGTACTCATTTGAAAGTCGACCTTCGGGCCATAGAAGGCGGCCTCGCCTTTGACTTCTTTGTAGGGCAGGCCGGATTTATCCATGGCACGACGAACGCGATCTTGGGTGTATTCCCAGGCGGCGGGATCGTTGACAAATTTTTCCCGGCCCTTGGGATCTTCCGGGTCCCAGGTGGAGTGGCGCATATAATAATTTTTCAGGCCAAGCAGATCATAGAGGTGAGCGTGCATGCGCATGACTTTGAGAAATTCCTCTTCGATTTGATCTTCGGTGCAGTAGATGTGGGCATCGTTCATACACATGCCACGCACGCGCAGAAGGCCTGAAACAGAACCTGAATCCTCAAAGCGAAAGACATTGCCATATTCGGCCAGGCGCAAAGGCAGCTCGCGGTAGGAGCGCAGCTTGGAAGCAAAAATTCTGTGATGATGAGGGCAGTTCATAGGGCGAAGAACGTAAGTCTCTTTCACTTTATCTTTTGCCGGCCCGCCCTCGGTCTGTTCCACGGATTCATGGACTTCCATAAAGGGGAACATGCTTTCCTTGTAATAAGGGAGGTGGCCGGTTTTGTGATAGAGACCAGTCTTGGCGAGACAGGGAGTGACGACCCGTTGGTAGTCATCTTGGAATTCGAATTCGCGCATGAGCTTTTCAATTTCATCGCGAATGACGGTGCCGTGGGGCAACCACAGGGGGAGACCCTTGCCGATTTCTTCGTCGATGACAAAGAACTCTAATTCTTTGCCAAGTTTTTTATGATCGCGCGCCTGTGCTTCTTCCCAGGCCTTAACGTGCTTATCCAGTTCTTCTTTTGTTTCATAGGCCCAAGCATAAAGGCGAGTCATCATGGCATTGCGAGAATCACCACGCCAGTAGGCCCCGGCCAGACTGCGAATTTTAAAACAGCCAGGATCAATTTCTCCTGTGTGTTTTAAGTGCGGGCCTTCACACATATCTAAAAATTTTCCATTTTTATAAAAACTGAGAGAGTTCAGGCCGTGCTTGGAAATCAGCTCTTCGGCATATTCCCGTTTATACGGTTCACCCATTTCGTCGATGCGCTTTAAGGCCTCATCTTTGGGTAAATCTTCGCGCACAAAAGGTTGGCGAAGTTTGATGATGTACTTCATCTTCTTTTCAATTTCTTTAAAGTCTTCCTCGGTCAGCGGGGAACTCAGGATAAAATCGTAATAAAAACCATCGTCGATTGGTGGGCCGAAACCCAGCTTCGAGCCGGGACGTAATTCCAGCACTGCCTGGGCGAGAATGTGGGCGAGTCCGTGTCGAACTTGGTAGAGCTTACTGCTGTGGTCAGTTTTCTGTTCGTCCTGCATACGCTTCCGATCTCCAGTGGATATTGCCTCTTGCAAAGCATTAATATCGAATAGTTTCTTATATGTACAGCTAGGGCCGTGCCCCTCGGTTATATTGCCCCAAAAGAGTTTACCGTCAACTAAAATTGAGGGTGAAGAGTACTTTTGCAGAGGATGATCGAGGGGAAGTTCACTTTGATTTACTTTTTCAAAGGGAATTTGCGCCTGCGTGAGTGGCCCCATCACTTTTAAGGCATTGGGGCACCCAGAAAAGAAAATGACTTCAATTTTAGGCATAGGTTCATTTATAGCAAAAGTGCGCCAGTGACCGCCAATTTTTTGGGGCATTTTTTCCAAAATTATTGTCCTAGCAAAATTGTCCGATAAGACCAATCATGATGCGTGCATCTATGCGTTTCATCTTGTTTGTGGCGATCATCTCAAACTTTCATGTTTGGGCCGGTGGTATTTTTCCAGGTGCCATTCCCAACCTCGCAAAAAATGCCCAGGTTAACGGTTACTACGATCGAGATATGGTTTGGCATGCGGTCACTCCTGCGCGCGATGCCGCCTACTATGAAGGGCTGAATCCCAGGCCCTTGGTTTATTACATTGCCAATGCCCGTGCTGGTGAAGATACAACCTATTTGAATAGTTTGTCGGAAGGGTCACGCACCAGACTGCGAAATATTGTAGCAATGCCGGATATGGCAACCTCCATTTCGATCACCCGTGGAAGCGATGGTGAGTGGCACTACAACTATCGGCTGAACAGTGATTTAGTTCTTCCCATTTCCGATACGCAAGATCCGATGGATCGCTTTACCCTCAAGGCCGCCATCTTGAGCGCAAGTTCAACCGGCCTTTCTCCCAGCAATGCGAGCTTGCTCGCCAGTTATCGAACGCAGGTTAATGATCCGGGATTCAATAATCTCTTACTGCGAGAGTGGTCGTGCGACAGAATTGCCAACGCCGCCCAACGCCGTCCCGGGCTTAACTGCACGCCTGATAATGAGGCGCAAAGATATGGCGACGAAAGATTTAGATATTATATGCGAGGATTTCAGCACCAGGCCGAAGAGCGGGCGCGTACCCCAAACTACCACTTAAGTGCGCCTCCCAGACGAGTCACCTCCTGTGCCAGTGGAGCGAGCGCTCCAAATTATCAATTTTCTCTCACTCCTTTTAAGAAGGGAGATTTGGATTCCACGTGCAAAAACCAGGTCGATAATGGCGTGGCGGGTGGTTTTCAAAAAGTGACTTTATTTTTTCCCATTCACTATTCTGGTGGCAACACAGGGGGAAATCCCTATGGCCCAGCCCCCGTGCGGGACATGCGTGAAGGTTGGGATTATCGTTACGAGGATGCCGATGGCATAAGTGAGGCCGAGCTCTCTCGCTGCCTCGAATATATTAATCGTGCCGGGCTTCAGGTTAATTTTGTTCCCCATCAGGAAAGCATCGTCACCATGAATTCCCAAGGAGAATCGGAGTGGCGAATTCACGGAAATGTTCCTGTTAACAATGAATATTATAATCATGCCTATGGCCCTCTCTTGCATTACCTGCAGGCGCATCCTGATCAGGCGCGAGGACAAAATATTCGTGTCGCCGCCGCCGCCGAGCTTGATCCTTCTTTTATTGGCAACACCCGCGCCAGCCTAGATATGATGAGAAGGTTGCGACGAGAAATGACCGCAACCGGCGCCGTTCCTGAAATTTCCTGGATGCCCAATGGCGACTTTCATAATGGCTGGACTCCCATTTCAACCAATCATCTTGATTGCTCGGCGATGGCCGATCTTTTGCGCGAGGTCGATCGCATCGCCCCGTCGCTCTATCAAGAATATGGCCACGTGACGAATAGCTCTGGAAGCTCAGACCAAGGGGCCGCTGTTTCCTTCACCGCCACCAAAGAACATTTTTTTGCCGGCATGACAGAACGTTTTAGAACACTCTGTCCTTCACGTGCCAACGAACTTGCTCGAATCGCTCGCGCTCGAAAATTTAGCGTCGGGGAATTTGCCTTAACAGGTGGGAGCTATACTGACTTTTCCGCCCAGATGAGGGCCGCCGGTGGCAGCGATACGGATGCAACCTTTTGGAGTTCAGGTAACTGGGATCACGCAGGTATTAGTCGTCCAACGACTTCGCCGCACCTTGCGGAAATTGCCGCCACAACAGCACCCTGTGGAAGCGGGCAGGCGGCACCGAGTGGACTTGGTGTGAGCGGCTGTCATAATCTTGGAGATGATGGGCTTCCCGTCAGTGCTGAGACCCATGTTATTGGAGAAATTAGAAGGGAGATTGATCCATGAAGTACTTTGCGCTTTGTCTTCTTTTAATCTCTTCGGCGCTAGCTGAGGCGGCAGATCCTTCGGCCCTGTATCATCGTTTAATCAACTGCCAGGGCGGAGTTAATAATTCTTCCTTGCGTTCTGAATGCGTGAAGTTAGTTGTGAAAGATGGGCTTATGTCAAAGATCGAAGATGTTTTTAATCTTATGGTTAAGGACACGGACCCTTACGCCGCCACCTGGGCCAGTTTTATCTTAGTTGAGTTGCGACAAGGGCAGTACTATGAGCTCAATCGCGCCGTCTCTAAAAATGTTCTCATGAAATATCATCAATTTATTCACGATCATGGATTTAGCTTTCGCAGCTATCTGGATTTGGGATTTGCCAATCCGCTGAGTCCATCGACTGCCGTGAATGCCTGTCTGCTTCATGCCGACATCGATTGCATTGATGCCGGCCTTTTCAAGATTATGTCAGAAGAGCAGAGGAAAAAATTTGTCGGTGATTTTATCCATAATTTTAGCCGCCAATACATGGAGATTTTTTCGGTTGCCCAGATTATGCCGTATGAAGAAAATCTTAGTGAGGATAAATTCTTTCAAGCGGCCCTGCTTTATAAACGAGATCCGGCGAAAGGAAAGGAGGCGATCAAGAATTTCGCCCAAGAAAATTCCTCACACCTTTGCGATTACCAAATGACCTCGGTTTTAAGAGCGGTTTCTCTTTCGAGTCTCATCTCCCAGTGCCCTCCAATGCATCATTAATGAAACATGTGCATGACTTTGCAATAGGGAATGGTGGTGCAAACTAAAATTGGTCCATAGGCGCGTGACTGTCCCACCAACCGTGCTGGCCCTGTTAGGATATTCTTGGGAGTTCTTCCTTCACCGTCGCTGCTATCAGGATTGTACAGCTCAATAGACGGACTTGTGTAATTGTACAGACCATCGCCGATTATGTGAAAGGCCGAAAGTTCCTGTGTCCAAGATTTTACCTCGCCAAGATTCCAGGGTTCATCCCAGTCAAACATAGGGGCGGACGAATAAATTCCGCCGGCCCCTGCCCCGGCCACACCGTCGGAGGCAACATAGAGCATGACCGGTCGCTGACCGTTTTGGAACTCTTTATTTTTTTTCACAAACCAAGTAACCGTCACACTTTGCGTGCTAGGAGTCCCAGGTTCCCAATGGATGGCGTATTCAGGCGTAAATTCTTCCTTCGAAACGTTGTAGCCGATGACTTCCATCTCACCGAAGTTGGCATGAAGAAGGTGCTGAATCTCAGGGCGTGTGGCGGCGGGGGCAGCGCAGGCCCACATTAAAACGAAGGCGATCAAAATTTTATTCATAAATCCATCCTATTTTTTTTTAGAAAAAATCATAAACTTGATTCACATTATTAAAAACGAAGGGGTGCAAAACATCGTTGGCGCCAGGTTGTGGACCACGTTCCCGCTCTAACACCGTTTCAGTCGGAAGCTGGCCCATCAATTCATCGGGGATAGCAAAATGGGCGAAAAAGTAAACATTATTTTTTCCAAGAATTTCAACCAAGGACGCGACACCATAGGGGCTAAAGGCGGATTCGGAGAGATAGGTTACTTCCTTGATGGCATTGGATAAGGCGCGCAGCTGATCGACCGCCTTGGGATTTTTTTGGTATTGCATGAGAGACCTAACCAACGCTCGAACATTGCGAACCACGCGAAGGATGTGACGATTTTTCCACAGCTTTTTTGCTAGTTCTTTTCTTCCTTGTGAGGAGGCAATTTTGGGAACCGCTGTTACAAGCGCAAGATTTTCCCAGATTTCTTGTTCCGTTACTGTTTCTAGGCGTTTTAAATTATCTTCCGAAGAATAAACATCGAAGGCCAAGTTTGTTTTCCCCCATGCTCCATTTTTTGCAAGATAATTAAAATTTAAAAAATTTTTATTGCGAGAAATGGTGTCAATCATGTGTAGATAGCCATTACCTATTTCGTTTTGCTTGGTTCTGATATCGACGATGCGAAAGGAGAGCAGCATGCTGGCGCGATTGATTTTTCCGTTAATTTCAGACTCACCGGTCAACACAATATTTTTAAATTTTTTCTCGCCAGTACCTGGCACCAGCCACTTGGTGGTGAGATCATGATAAAGCTCGTAGTGTTCATAGATCGCCGGTGAGGATGGGCCGGAAGTCGGAAGGGTCTCGGTGAAGTGATCCTCACGATTGGTGCTATCAAGATGACCTATACCAAAAGCGCTTAGACGGAAATATTTTTCTGTGAAAGTATCGTCTAAAACTCGAGTGGTTCCATATTTTTCGATTCCTGCCAAATTACTTTCCCAGATTCCAAGAGAGATAGAGTCCGCAGCACCAGAGTCGGTGTCCAAAAGCGAGCGTTGGATTTGAAGATATTTGCGGACAAGTTTTCCATGCTCTAACGATGCATCGAGCACAGGCATTTTTACGCCATAAACACTGCCATACAGTTCCGTTGCAAATTTTGTGGAATTTGCCTGATCATCAAAGATCAGCATGGAATTTTTTTCTTTCGCATCATAGAGCGTTCGGTGCAAGTGGATCGCCGAAAGCCGAGAATCAAGACCTACGGAAAAAGTGGAAGCACCACCAAGATTGAGTCGGCCACGACCTTCCAACGTATCTTCAATCATGAGAACATATCTTGGGGGAAGTTTATTTTTTGCCACCTGATAGGGTAAAAACAAATTGGCGATAAATTTGTTATGAAAGGCACCTTCACTTTTTGTCGTCACAGGATAGACGAGTGTGTATTCACGCACCAAGGAAATATCACCAGAGAGCACGATCCCAACACCAAGGCGCATGCCGATTTTAAGAATATCTCGGACAAGAAACTTATCCTGGGTGCCCGTGGGTTTATCATTTTTTTCAATCGTGCGTTTGATGGTGAAGATAACTTTGGCAATAATGCCGTTGTCGAGGCCTAGCTCCAGAGAGTCGACGCCCCAGCTATCAATGGTCCCGATCGTTTTGGAGAGAAGATGGGACAGAATATTATGTTGAATGGCCTGAGTTGAAGGTTGGAGTTTTTTGCTTATGTCTTCACTACTACCAAAGCAGGGCAGGACCGTGAGAGACACCATGAGTGACAAAAATAGGAAATATAAATATTTTGAAAACATGATGTCTCCTTACGCTTTTATTCTTCCGACGATTTACAGCTGCGTTGGGCGAGTACCAGGTCCATTTTATTGCGAGGCAAATATTTAACCCGAACATTGAGCGTGCAGAGATCGCCGTTATTGTTTGGTGCTGAGATGTCATATCTTCCGACCAGATTGCCGGCCGCATCGGGAATCGCCACAATCGACTGGATTCGGTATTCACTGCCCAGTCTCTGGTGGACCTTTTTGCTGTCCAGAATGGTCTTGAGTTCATTGGTACTTGTGTAATACCCCGACAATACTGCGAAGGCGTTGGAACAGAGGAGAGAGGTCAGCAGGGCAAGTGGTGCAAGTCGTGAGAATTTCATGAGTTTATGCTCCATTTTTGAATGAATGTTAACTGGCATCTTAGGGGATGATTCGGGGCGAAAAAAGTTAGATTTTTTCGTGCATTGGGATGATCAAGACAAAATCCTTATGGCCGTCGAAGGTATAGACATTATTTTTGAGAGTAATTTTCATCTTTAGATTTCGTAACCTTAAGATAATTTGTTTTAGTCGCTCTTCCTTACAGGCCAAGTGAGAAAGATCGTCACGATATAATGTATCGATCAAACTCCAGCGATAGATTCCCATTTCCCCGGCGCAAATAATTTTGTAAAGGGCCATTTGGAGAATGGGAGACAAGGCATACGTTTTCTTATTGGCATATTTAATCTTAGAGCTGCATAGATCAATCCAAGGTTTTTTGATCAGAGCTAAATTAAGATTTTGGTATTGATGCATGGCCAGGCAATGATTATCGAAAACCCAACAGTCATTTTGGTGTTCTTTAATTCTACTTTTGAACCAGGGAGGTAAATAAAGATCGACACCTGGACGATATTTTTTTCCATATAAAAAAGAAAAATAACTATTGCATGGATGACAGGCCAAGGAGAGTTCTTGCTTCGGGGAAAGTGGCAAGCCACTTTTTTCCTTCCAGTAATAGTAAGTGATGACCTCATTAACTCGATAAATATCTTTTTCACAGGGGGCAGCCAGAAGGACTGCTCTTGCTTGATCGAGGTTTTTTTGTTCCAGCAAGATCCCCGCTTCAATGTTGGTTTGAAATAATTCTTCAAATTTTGATTTTTGTTTGAAGGTCTTGGCCTGTGCTAAATAAGTTTGGCATTTATCAATGAAACCAAATAAAAAATACCCGAAGGCCATACGACTGAGGAGAGTTTGCTCCCAATGTAAATGTTTGCTCTGGCGGGAGAATTCCAGTGCCTTCAGGTAATTCTCTTCAAAAGCATCAAAGTGAATTGTATCTACGGCAATGGCACCTAAAGTAAAGTATGCCCGGAGAGACATCGCGTCTGTCCTTCCTGCTTGAGTGAGAAGTTGTCTAATTGAGTCGTCGGCCTTTTCATATTCTTCGTGCGCAAAATCGTTCCAGGACTTGTAGTAATGAAAATAGGGGTCAATTTCCTGGGGTAAGATTTTTCTTTCATGACAAATCTTCTCCACGAACATATATAATGATCGCCCAAAATATTTTTCGCCTGAATTAGAATGCAGAGATGCTTTTTTTATGAGCTTGAGAAGATAGACGGGATCGCATTCTTTATAAAATTCAGGGCCATGAAATTCACCTAAGGATTTAATAGCTTCAGGCAGCATTCCTAAGGTTGAGTAGATTTGTGAAATTTTAATTTGGTCTGCATTTGAAAGTGAATTTTTCTTCTTATAAACAGAAATAAGCTTCTTGGTTT
>JAHFAA010000077.1:3580-11696 GCA_023250775.1 Bdellovibrionales bacterium | reverse complement strand
TTCGCACCCCATAGATAGATTTCTTTAACACAGTCTTGCCAAAGATTAAGATATTCTTAAGATGTAGGCCATGACAAGCAGTACAATTTTTCATAAGGGGAAGCTATGACGGATATCTATTCAATTCCTGTGAAAACGATTTCTGGCAAAGAAGAAACCTTGCAACAGTACAAAGGCAAAGTGCTCCTGGTGGTGAATGTCGCCAGCGCTTGTGGCTTTACGCCGCAATATGAGGGCCTGGAAGAGTTGTACGAAGATTTGAAAGACAAAGGCCTGGTGGTGTTGGGGTTTCCTTGCAATCAATTTGCCTCTCAAGAACCGGGTGACGAAAAAGAAATTCAAACTTTTTGCCAAACTCGTTTTAATGTCACCTTCCCGATGTTTGCCAAGATCGATGTCAATGGCGAAAAAACTCATCCTCTCTATGCTCATTTGAAATCCAGTAAGTCCGGGCTTTTTGGAACAGAGGCGATTAAATGGAACTTTACCAAGTTTTTGATTGATCGCAACGGTGAGGTGGTTGATCGCTATGCCCCTCAAGTCACGCCCGCAAAGCTTCGGCCAACGATTGAAAAATTGCTTTAATTTCCGACCTTGATGGGTGATGGCCTTCAGTGTTAGACTGCGCTCAAGTTAACAGTTAGGAGGAGATATGAATCAAGTTCAAAGTCAGGCCGTGGTGCCATTTTTACTGCAGGGGCAACAGAGAAGTATCCTATTAAATGTCCTTGCCGTCATTGGCGGATCACTCCTTTTGGCCTTGCTGGCGCAAGTCTCCTTTATGTTACCTTTCACTCCAGTTCCCATTACCGGCCAAACTTTTGGTGTGGCCGTGCTTGCCCTTTGTTGGGGACGAAAACGCGCCTTGGCGAGCTTTGCTCTCTACCTTTCTGAGGGTGCCATGGGCCTGCCATTTTTTGCTCTTGGAAAAGCTGGCCTTCTGGTTGGCCCTACCTTTGGCTATTTGATGGGAATGTTTATTGCCAGCGGTGTGGTTGGTCATCTGGCCGACCAAGGTTATGCCAAGACGATCAAAGGTGCCTTTGCCTGTTGCTTGGTCGGCAGTTTGACAACTTTTACTTGTGGTCTGATTGGCCTTTCCTTTTTTGTTCCTGCAAAAGCGCTTTTAGTCACCGGACTTCTGCCTTTTCTTCCTGGTGATTTCATTAAAAATTTTGCGGCGGCATCTCTCAGCAGTAGCGTGAGCAAAAAACTTAAGTTGTGAATAAGCAGCAATATTTAATTCGCAAGCAAGAATTACGAGAGCAACCCGCACCAGCTGGTCGGACTGTTTGTGTCAAATGTCTGCGCCCTCCTCAATCTTGTTTTTGTGCCGGCATTGTTCCCTTTGAAAGTCAGAGTGAGATTCGCATCCTGATGCATCCGAAAGAGGCGCGCAAGGAAAAAGTGGGCACCGGAAGATTGGCCAACTTGTGTTGCACGCGCTCGAAAATTATTGTGGATGTTAACTTTTCCCATAATTCGGAAGTGCAAAAAATCCTGAGTGATGATCGTTTTTTTCCCATTCTTCTTTATCCAGGCGAAAACGCCCATAATCTTTCCAGCGCTCCATTGTCCTTTGACGGTTTGTCGCAAAAAACGCCCTTATTTTTTGTCATTGATGGAACCTGGCCTTGTGCCAAAACTATGATGCGAGAGAGTCGGATTTTGCATGCTCTTCCTCGTGTGAGCTTTGATGTTTTTCATGCTTCTCGTTTTTCCATCAAGCAGCAACCTCTTTCGACCTGTCTTTCAACCATCGAGTCGATTTTTGAATTATTCAACTGTCTGGATAAATGGCAGCATGAAAATCTTCAAGGACAGCACCAGATTCTATTGGCCACCTTAGAAAAATTGGTTCAGTTCCAAATCGCCTGCGCCTTAGACCCCAGCAAAAAAAGTTATCGAACGGCGAGGACCAGTGGCTACAAAGATCCAAGTCAAAGAAAATATCCCAAAAAATGGCAGGAAAGAAAAATCTGCTTCGAAAACAAAAATTACCCTACTTAGTAGAACACTTCAGGCCGAAGGTGGGTTTTTCCTTCAAATCATAGCTCGGGGATGGATAAAGAAAAGAAATTCCCATGAGATCATCAATTTGGTAGCGCAAAAAATCACGATCACTAAAATAACTCATGATTGAGTGGATCGAATCTTGAGGATGCATCAGCCCCAGGCAATGCCCAATTTCGTGGGCAGCGGTTCTCATCCAGGCCTTGGCGTCGTTGTCTTTGTTGGGATCAATACTGATGGTACATTTTGTGATCTTGGAACTATCCGTTTCCACCTTGGCCTCACCGACCGCCCCTAAGGCACCCGAAGAACCCGAGCAGATAGTAATAACGTGAGTGGTGTCAAGGCCATCAGGGTACACCATCATTTGCAAATACGAAGTATCGAGATTGTTAATGTCATCCAAAATTGATTGGAGAATGATATTTTTGTTGAGCGGGAACTGGGCCAGAATATCTGAATCGGGTAAGTTGTTGGTCATGATCTTGTCTGGATCGCAAAGCTTAACGTAGAGAAAAGGATCATTAACCGAAACATCCCACTTTATTCCACCTTGCCAGACGCGAAAGCCAAGAGTGAGTGAGAAGAGAATGAGAAGTAGGAAAATCTTTGTCATCGTTATTTCCTAAAAGTTAAATGAGAGTCCCAGCAGTAACTCCCCATCGGTGGAATTTTTGTAAGAGGCCGTGCCGTTGGCCTCAAAGCGAACATTCACAATACTAAAATTCCAAAATTCAACACCTGTGGATGCGTAAAAACCAAAATCTGAGCCACCCATAGCAGCGAATCCAAAGCCAAAATAAATCTGGCCCATATTAAAGAGTTTCACGACGCCTACAGACCTGGCGTTGAGCAACCCGGCCTCCCATTCATGTCGACCAACACGCAAAGAACCGAGGCCATAAAGAAGACCAGCGGCGCCGAAGACATGGCCCCAAGAGGCCTGGTTGCGAGTCGTGCCGGCTTGCACCTGAGGTATAAGAAGAATAAATAATGTTATAATGAGGATGATTTTCTTCAAAATCTCACCCCCAGAAGGACGCTTACAATATCTTGCGTACTCAGGAGTACCCAATTCGCACCGCGGATGCCGTACATTGCTTCGATGCCAAGAAATACTGGAGGGGCAAGGTTCCAGATCACGCGAAAGGCCGGGCCGGTTGCTGTTGCACTTTTTTCCTCGATAGGAGAAGAGGAGGAGCGCTTGAAACCCATTTTGTAATAGTAGAAACCCCATCCCAGGCCGGCATCGATGCCGCCGGAGATAAATTCTCCTGATGGGCGATATCGTTTAAATAAGTCGAGGACGTACCCCGAGTGATAGTAGGACGGATTGGCCACGCCCACCCCATAACCCGTCAAAGCATATTCATTAGATTCGGCACTGGCATAGAGGAGTGGAATGGAACGCCCGCCTGTGACGGCAGAAAATCCTGAAGCAACACCGAGTTCGGCATGGGCCACAGAGATTGAGGATATCACCAGCAAGAGTAAAAATTTGAGCATGGAGAGAACGGTAACTTAAGTTTCTAAGAGCTGTCTAGCTAGAGATAACGATAGATCGCCCAAAAATGGGAGAAGGTTCCGGCCATAACAAAGAGGTGCCAGATTTCGTGAAAGCCAAAGATGCCAGGAAATGGATCAGGTTTTTTCTTGGCATAAATAAAGGCCCCGCTGGTAAAGAACAGCCCACCAATGGCAAGCCAATAGAGGCACCAAGGCGCGACAACTTTGCTCAAGGGAATGGCCAGCGGGATAGAAATCCACCCCATCCCAAGATACATGGAAACCGTAATCCAGCGGGGAGACTCAAGCCAAAAAAGTTTTATAATAATCCCAGATAGAGCAATGGCCCACGCCACAAAAAAATAAAAAAGGCCGTTTGATTTCTGCAGGGCCACTAAACAGAAAGGAGTGTAAGACCCGGCGATCAAAACAAAAATTGCCATATGGTCGATGCGTCGGAGGAATTTAACCCCTTTTTCACTCAAGGGGAGGGAATGGTAGAGTCCGCTGGACAGGTACATTAAAATCAAGCTGCAGCCAAAAATGGCGAAAGAGATTTGATGTTGCGAAGTTCCCTTGAGTTGTGCCGCGTGCATCAAAGCAATAAGACCAAAAAAAGACAAAATTGCACCGGATAAATGTGACAGGCCACTAAAAGGTTCGCGCAGAATCGTTAAGACCTTTAAATTTTTCATACTTCTATTTTTACAGTAATGGCCTTGTGACTACGATGCCCGCTATAATCCTTTCACAAATCTTTTACGTGTTTGGAGGCATCCCAAAAATGAAGAAAAAGTGGTTCTTTGTTCTCATGGGAATCTTATTTAGTTGTGCTCTTCAAAAAACGGCCATGGTCAATCCTTGGGAAAAAATTCGCGAACCTTCAAAAGGCGAAGCCAAATCTATTGGCTCCTACTCACTTGGCTGCTTGGCCGGCGGAGTGGCGCTTCCTCCTAATGGTGAAGGTTATCAATTTATGGCCTTGGGGCGCGGACGTTACTATGGACATCCTAAGATGATGGCCTATATCGAGCGGCTGGGTAAAAAAGTGTCGAAAACTTTTCACAGATCTTTGGCGGTCGGGGATATTTCCATGCCGCGTGGTGGATTATTTTCCAGCGCCCACGGGAGTCATCAAAACGGCCTTGATGTGGATTTTGGTTTTGCCCTTGTACCAGAAAAAGTTTTACCCATGCATGAGCGTGATACCTGGCCGGTTCTTGTGGCGGTTGATCACCCGGATGCTCTCGATCGCCTGCTCAATATTCACTGGACTCCCGATACTGAGGAGCTGATCAAAATGGCCGCTGATGATGTCGAGGTTGAGCGCATCTTTGTCAATCCCGCCATCAAAAAATTCTTTTGCCAAAAATATCCCGAAAAAGACGCCGCGACGTGGACCCGAAAATTGCGCGCTTGGTGGGGGCATCATGAACATCTTCATGTGCGACTCGCATGTCCCCTCGATTCTCCTGAATGTACCGTGCAAGCGCCGATCGATGGAGATGGGTGTAATGATATCGATTGGTGGTGGAGTGCAGACTATGTGAAATCGACCGCCGAGAAAAACGCTCCCAAAAAAGATACCGGTAAGCCAATTGAAATATTGGACGCCTGTAAATTTCTTTTATAGCTTTATATAGAGGTAATTTTTATGATGGCCCCCAATATTGATCCCGTTCTTATCAGCTTAGGCCCTATCCAAATTCGTTGGTATGGGCTGATGTATGTGATTGGTTTTTTAAATGCCGGATTCTTGTTGAAAATTTTAGTCAAGGACGGTTTTTTAAGAGTGGGCAAAGAAAAAATCGATGCCATGATCACCTATGCCTTGATCTTTATGTTTATCGGTGCCCGTCTGGCCTATGTCTTTATTTATAATTGGGATTATTACCAAAATAACTTGGGTGAATTATTTTCGGTATGGAAAGGTGGACTTTCCTTTCATGGCGCCGTTCTAGGCATCGCGGTCGGCCTTTTTATTTTTTCGCGTAAAAATAAAATTCCTTTGTTGCAAGCTACCGACGCCGCCGTGATCGCGGGAACACAAGGTGTCTTTTTCGGACGAATGGGAAATTTTATCAATCATGAGTTGTGGGGACGAACCACTGATGTACCTTGGGGCATGGTTTTTCCGGATGCGGGGCCTTATCCTCGCCATCCCAGCCAACTTTATGAAGGGATAATGGAAGGGATCATCCTCTTCACAATTCTCTGGCTGCTGCGCAAACGTTTCACCATTTATGGTCAGGCCACGGCCCTTTTCTTTTCGGTCTATGCCGTCTTTCGTTTTATCATCGAATTTTTTCGCGAGGCCGATTCTCAGCTGGGATATTATTTCGGCGGCCATGTCACCATGGGACAAATCTTGTGCTTCTTGCAGGTCTTTTTTGGTCTCGGGGTTTTCCTTTATGCCAAGAAAAATGCCGCCCGTTTGAAGGTGGTTAGGGCGTAACTTTGTAGACTTCCAATAAAGGTTTATAGGTGGGCAGATCGGAAGGCGGTTGCAGAGTTATCATTGAAAGATAAATGGGAAAACAGGTGATGGTGCAAGATCCGTGATAAACGATTTTGACATTATCCTTATTGTCCCATTCATAAATAGCACTTTCTTCTTTTTTAAAATATTTATTTTGTTTTCCAAAGCGCTTGATCAGTGACTGGTGAAAAACATCGTGGAGAAAATATTGAGGCAGTCGAGCATAATAGTCGAGAACTTGCCCTTTATAAAATTGCACAAAAATAGGAAATTTATAACGAAGATGAGCGACATAATATTTTACTACCACTCGATCCCCGCCCTGCTCGATGATCTCACCTTTTTCGAACTTTTTTTCAACTTCGTCTTTGCCCTGACCGGGTTTGAATTTATCCAGTTGGTCGAGACTAAAATTGTAATTAGGTGGGTCGACCTTGCCCAAGGCCACCGAGACCACTGGGCCAAAAATGACCATAATGAGGAGAAGTAAAAATCGTCCTTTTACCATACCTCTATTGTAAATCACGCTCGCGGTCCTTTCACGGCCTCCTAAATGGGGGATAAAGTTGCCACTCTAACAAGGCACATTTTATCAGCAGTCTGGAATAACTTGTTGAAATTAAACGATAGAAATGGTTTATTGATTGACGCAAATGCGATTCATAGGGACAATAAGAGCGTATATGCTAGGTAACGCTAGAAAACTGCGACCCTCAATTTGAAATGGATTTTTAAAAAGGTTAGGTAAAAGGCCATGAAGGTTTTGCTACAGATTGTTTTGATTTGTGTACCCGTTCTCTTTTCTGCCTGTGCTACCAACAAGGTTGGCACGCAAGTTTCGGCAACTGGTCCTGCCACTGTAGGTACTTCAGTCGATAAGGCAGATGGCAGTCAAAGTGAAAATCCTGAGGTTGTTAATCTTCCCTCTTATGTAAAGGAGCAGGCCAATGCCATAAAAGGTGCCTCTAAAATTGGGCCTGAAGAAGCGACTCATCCAAAAAGTTACTACCTGTCAGGTGCCGAACATTTGGGCCTGGAAAATATGTACTTTGATTTTCCTGTTGTTTACAACGCGGCCGTGCAGAAATGGCTGCACTATTTTCAAAATCGCGGCAGAACCTTCTTTGAACGTTACAGCGCTCGCGCCGGACGTTATGCGCCTGTCATGGGAAAAATTTTGGAAGAATTCGGTCTTCCTCGCGACTTGATTTTTCTCGCCATGGCAGAATCAGGTTTTCAAGACAAAGCAAAATCTTGGGCCCGTGCTGTAGGCCCATGGCAGTTTATGAAATTCACCGGAAAAATCTATGGACTCAATGTTGATTGGTATATCGACGAGCGCATGGACCCCATTAAGGCCACGATCGCCGCCGCAAAATATCTTTCAAAACTTTATAACGAATTTGGTTCATGGGAATTGGCTGCCTCAGCTTACAATGCCGGAGAAGGTAAAGTGAATCGAGCCATTCGCAAAACCGACAGCGAGAATTTTTGGAATCTGGCAAAAAGCCGTTATTTAAAATCTGAAACTAAAAACTATGTACCAAAAATTATGGCCCTCGCCATTCTCGGCAAAAATTTGAAGAGTTTTGGCTTTGGAGATATCGATTTTCACGAGCCGCTGGATTTTGAGGAGATTGATGTTCCGGGTGGAACAGATCTCTTTTTGGTGGCCGAAGCAATCGGTGCGCCCTCTGATGAAATTTATCGCTTAAATCCTGAGATCATGCGCTGGTTTGTTCCTGCAACCGTTGCAAGCTACAAACTCCGCATTCCTGTAGGTCTGAAGACTGTGTGGGATGCTCGACCGGACAAAGATGCCATGAAGGCCGTTGCTTTCCAAACCTATACAACCAATCAAAATGGCGTGAAACTTGCCAATGTGGCCAAGAAATTTAAAGTTGCTCCTTATGTGTTGGAGCACTTGAATGGTCTCTCCATCAATACAAAAATGCAAAAGGGTCAGACCGTAACACTACCTTTTAGAGTGGGACAGGCCCTGCGCGATGATATGTATGCTGACTTGTATGAGTTGCCTCGTCGATCAGTCTTGAGAAGACGTGGACACTATGACCTTATTCGCATGGCCCAAAGGAAGGGGCAAAAAATTGTCGCTCC
>JAHFAA010000077.1:0-3570 GCA_023250775.1 Bdellovibrionales bacterium | reverse complement strand
ACTATACGGTGCAACGAGGTGATACTCTTTGGGATGTGGCCCGCAAAAATAATGTCTCCCTCGATACACTTATCATCTCAAATATGAACATCATTAAAACCCGCATGATTAGGGCCGGTGATAAATTGGTTGTTCGCTAGTCTTTGACAAGGCCTCTCCCTTCCAAATAAAGTAAGAGCATCTTAACTAGGGGAAGGCCGTTGAGCACACGTCTACGTGATTTAAAAAAAACTATTGATAAAACCACTACGACTGTTTTCTATCCTTATATAGTCGTTGGCCAAAATTTTTTCACCTTGGCCAGTTTTCAGCGTTTGCACCAATTAAATCCTGATCAAGTGCAAATTGTGGCCGGTCGTTCTTTTAACCATGAAGATATGATGTTGAAGGGACCAAATTCTCTGCGTGGCGCAGACAATGCTAAGTTTGTTAAGTCTTTAGGGCACCAAGTAACTGAGTCTGTGCACACGCCGCTTTTTTATAAGGATCAAAAACTGCGTGAATTTGGCGGTCGCGCCCATCCTGAAACCATGCTGTATGGTGAAGAATTTTATGGAGCAAAATCCTATCAGTTTGAGGCCTCTGATTTTTTTCCTTTCTTGAACGATCCTTTTTTTATCAATGTGGCCAATCAGCATCTAACCGAGGGACAAATCACAAAAATTTCACAAGTGGTTCCCGGCGATCTGATTGAGCGCGCTTACTGGGCGATCGAATTGTCCAGCGGCCTCCGTTTGACCTGTGAGCATCTTATTTGGGCAGGAGATCCTGTGGATTTTTTGCAGCTGCATGAAAAAGAAACACTCTCTAATGATGTCATTCAGTTTTTAGAATCGACCCGAACGCCTATCTCGCTCTACATGCGTTTAGAATTCCCGCAAGTCGTGACTGAGCAAGAGGCCACCTTATTTTTGCCCTTGAGCTTTACCTATGAATGGGGACATTTTGTTGGCGAATTCAAAATGGTGAATGCAAAACAGGTTGCGGAGTTTGTGACCACGGTGGATGAGGAAAATGCCGATGAAGGGCACATAGCTCATGTAATAAGAATCTTGAAGAGAAATTTAGAAAAAGTAATTCCAGCAACGCTTAAAGTTGAAATGAAAGAATTTATTATGCTGGCCGAACGGACACCCTGTCTAAAAATTGACGATACTGCCTTCGCTGGTGTTGGGGATAAACTCAAAAATCTTTCTTTCGTCGGCGTGAACGCGCCTTTGCGAGATTTTTCGCCTGCGAAAAAAAGCTTCGAAGATTCAGATGGCGCATTTCATTCCCCGTCTCACATCGCTCGTGCCGTTTTAAGTCTAGAGCAAATCGCACCTCATCATGTTGACAAATGATTTTTATCACCTGAAACTTTAAACACTAGATTGTTTTAGTAACAGATATCAGTTCACTACGAACTTTTATCCAACGCTTCAAGGAGATGTACATGAAGAGACATTTATTACTTGTTGTTGGTTTGGCACTTTTGTCAACCAGCGCATTTGCCACCAAGGCAAGAATGGAATCATTAGGACAAGACGGAGCAAACGGCTCTTTCTACCTAACAGACACACGTAACGTTTTCCACAACGCTGCTAATGTCAACACAACGAAAAATTATGTTGTTACAGAATGGGGTAATGCTACAGCAACTGATGCTACTGCAACTCCAGAAGCAGAAGGTGGTTTCTTTTCTGAAGCCGGAACTTTCGGATACGGTGTTTATTTGGACAATACTCAATCAGGACAGGTCACTCACTATTCAACAGCATTTGCACAAACAAAGAACAATGCTGTGAACAGAACTAACTATTCTTCAATCGGCAATAAGATTGACGTTTTTGTTGGTGCCGATATGGGCTTTGAGTGGGGTGTGAATGTGAGCTTATCAAGTTTCACAGATGAAGGTTTTGCACAAGCATACAAGAAAGAACAATCAGGAATGGGTGTTGGTTTTGGTGTGCTCATGGGTGATCTTGATGCCTACCTAAACCTTGGCCTGAAAGATGAATCTAAAGGCGGCCTAGCTGCTGCTGACAAGTGGGAAGCCAAAACAGCCATGAACCTCGGTGCAAACTATAAACTTCATGGTTTCACTGTATTTGGTGACTATAAGACTGGTGGAGTTGATGAAACTGCCTCTGGTGTGAAGACAGAAAACAAGGCCAACGAATTGTCTGTTGGTGTTGCGAAAGTTAACGAAATTGCTTCAAGTGGTCGCTGGTTCTATGAAGCACGCTACTACAACAACAAGTCAGAGAAAAAAACGACAGCAACAGACACAGTTAAAGTTTACAGAATTCCTTTAACAGTTGGTTTTGAAGCTGATGCTACAAGCTGGCTGACTCTTCGTGGATCTGTTTCTCAAAGTCTAAGAGGTGCTGGACAAGTGAACTTGGGTACGAACCCAGGCGCTACTTCGAATAATAAGAAGATTCAGAATGCAAATACTGCAACCGTTGCAGCAGGTGCTACTCTTAACTTTGGTAAACTCAAAGTTGACGGCGTGATTGAAACTGATGGTACCAACGGTACTCAAACAGTTGGTCACTTAAGAACTGACGACCTGATGGGCCGTGTTGCTGTTAACTACTGGTTCTAAGCGATTTTTTCGAAATTATTTTTCGACAAAGGGCCCTCATTCGAGGGCCTTTTTTTTTGCTCCCAATGACTTTAATCACCTGAGACTTTAACTCCTTGGATTGTTTGAGCAATGCAAAATAGTTCACTATTAGCTCTATTCAACACTTCAAGGAGATGTAAATGAAGAGACATTTGTTACTTGTTGTTGGTTTGGCCTTAGTGTCAACCAGTGCGTTTGCGACCAAGGCAAGAATGGAATCCCTAGGGCAGGATGGAGCGAACGGCTCTTTCTATCTCACAGACACACGCAACGTTTTTCGTAACGCTGCTTATATCAACACAACAAAAAATTATGTTGTGACTGAATGGGGAGATTCTGCCGCCACTGACTCTACAGCATCACCTGAAGCTGAAGGCGGATTTTTTTCCGAGGCAGGGACTTTTGGTTACGGGGTTTATTTGAACAACACTCAGTCGGGTCAGGTGGCCCATGTTGAAAGTTTCACGGGCGCAGGACCCGTGATGGTAAAAAATGTTAACAAGAGCAGAACTGCCTACTCAGATGTTGGTAATAAGTTAGATATTTTTGTTGGCGCAGACATGGGGGTTGAATGGGGGGCGAATTTAAGCATTTCTACTTTCAAAGACGAAGGCGCGGTCACAGGTTTTGAGCGGACACAAACAGGCTATGGGGTGGGTTTCGGTGTCCTTGCGGGTGACCTGGAGGCCTATGCTGACTTAGCTCTTAAAGATAAATCGAAGGGGAGTGCGACTGCTGTTGCGGATACCTGGGACGCCAAATTGGGCATTAATGCCGGTGCCAATTATAAACTTCGTACTTTTACTTTTTTTGCTGACTACAAGAAAGGTGGAATCGATAACACAGTTGCTGCCGTGGACACAGAATACAAGGCGACTGAAATCATTGCTGGTGTGGCACGTGTTATGGAAATTGCCTCAAGTAGCCGCTGGTTCTATGAGGTTCGTTGGTATCACAAT
>JAHFAA010000473.1 GCA_023250775.1 Bdellovibrionales bacterium | reverse complement strand
TGTCCTAAAAAAACGAAAAGAATTCCATAGTGCCAAGGTACTGAACCCCAGAAGAGTTGTCGACTCTCGAGAAATTGGCTTGAAAGGCTCGAAACCGAATAGACACGAAAACGATATCTGAGGAGGGAACCAATCACACAGGCGATGACCGCGATGTAGGGAAAAATCTCAAAAGACCATTGAGTCAAGGTCATAGAGTTGCCTCCTTAGTGACAAGAAAATCTTTTGTGGCAATTAAAAGTGATGAGTAAGGGTTTTCGTGGTTCTTACTTCCTTCCACTATTTTACATAACGCTGGATAGAGACAGAGAATCTGTAATTCCTGCGCGTCCGAAGTGGCAAGTGAAGAGCTGCCAAGAAGTCGAAGCAAAGCGGGAATAAAATCTGGAACTTCTGTTCCAATTTCTACACCGTGTTCGATTAATTTTCTTTTTAACTCGACTAAGAGAGCACCTCGTTTATAACTTTCTCCGAAAAGTAAAAAACCTGCATACAAATAGGAAACAGGATTAAGTTCGAAAGTGCTGGTATAGGTTTCTTCCAGAGTTTCTGTGGATAAGAGTGAGATGCGATCACTGAAGGCGCGCACACTATTCGCACTTAACTGTCCTTCGGGGCCCATTGCCTCTAAACTGTGAATGAGTTTTGTCGCAATATTTTTTACTTCCTCGACACCATCAGAAGGATACTCAAGTAAGGTTGCAAAGTAGTTTAAAGGAGTATTCACGGTCCTCTCCCTGGTGCCTGACGAGGGCCAAAGCCACTTTCACCTTTGTGTAGTTCCGGTTCACGCATCATTTCGATGGCCTGCTCGCGATGTGAGGGGGGAATGACAAAGCGTTCATCGAAGGTGGCGAGAGTGGTTAGTTTGTACATCGCCTCCGCTTGCTCCCGAGATAAGTTGGCCTCGTGAAGAGCTTTGTCGGCCTTGTCTGGTGATAGGTCTCCCACACCCAAAGATCGTCGCATCAAGCGCACGGCCATGAGACGGCGTAAACTTTCTTCTATCGGTGTGATGTTGCCGGCCGAGAAAAGTTTTGCCAGGTATTTAATTGGAACGCGCGCCTCTTTCAGCGAGCCAAAAAATTCTTCTGTGATGGTTGATTCATAGTTTCCATTTTCGATTCGCCCAACGACTGGTAAGAGTGGTGGTACATAAAAGAGCATCGGCATTGTTCGATACTCGGGATGGAGTGGCAAGGCCATGCGCCATTCTTTAACGAAGCGATAAACGGGCGAGCGCTTGGCCGCGGTAATAACATCGTCAGGAATACCACTGGCGCGAGCGGCCTCAATCACTTCAGGATCATTGGGATCTAAAATAAGCTCTCGCTGTTTTTCCACCAGATCTTGTTCGGAACATTTTGCGGCATTCTCAATTCCCTCAGCATTGTAAAGAAGAACTCCCAGATAACGAATTCTTCCAACACAGGAATGGAAGCATGCGGGGGCTTGTCCAGTTTCGACTCTTGGAAAACACAAAAGACATTTTTCAGACTTACCATTTCCCCAATTGTAATAAACTTTCTTGTAAGGACAGGCAGGGACGCAGTGACGCCAGCCACGACATTTTTCTTGATTCACCAGCACGATGCCATCTTCGCCGCGTTTATAAAGCGCGCCAGATGGGCAGGCCGCAACACAGGCCGGATTCACGCAATGATTGCACATGCGAGGGATGTAGAAAAATACCATCCTTTCAATTTCAAATAGTGCTTTTCTTTCGCCATCTGTGAGTGAAGAAAGATTGGGATCATTCGCGGCATAAATCGGAGAGCCACTCAAGTCATCATCCCAGTTTGGGCCGGATTGGATATCGATAGTTTCACCAGTCACCATAGAGACTGGGCGGGCCGTGGGCTGATCTTTGCCGGCCGGTGCATTAAACAAATCGCCATAGCGATAAGTAAACGGCTCATAATAATCATCCATGGTCGGCATGGCCGGTGCGTGGAAAATATTGGCGAGGCCTTGACCCTTGCCGGTGGATCGAAGAGAGAGTTTCCCGTCTTCTCCTAACTGCCAACCACCTTTATACTTTTCTTGATTTTCCCATTGTGTGGGAAAACCCGTGCCGGGTTTTGTCTCTACATTGTTCCACCACATGTATTCGGCACCCTTGCGATCGGTCCAGATATTTTTGCAGGCAACCGAGCAGGTATGGCACCCAATGCATTTGTCCAGGTGAAAGACCATAGAAATTTGAGATCGTACTTTAATCATATATTTTTCCTCACCACTTGGGTTCGCCGTTTAATTTTCGAACACGAATAAATGTATCCCGGTTGACGCCAGTGGGGCCCCAATAGTTAAAAGCGTAGCTGAATTGCGCATAACCACCAACCATGAGCAGAGGTTTTAAACGGACGCGATTGAGACTGTTGTGTCCGCCGGCGCGCTTGCCATCTCGAAGTGGCGACTTTGGGATTCCCACTGTGCGTTCTGTCGCATGATAGAGCATACAGATACCACGGGGAATGCGGGCGCTGACGATCGCTCGGGCCACGACTACACCATGGTCGTTGTGGGCCTCGACCCAATCATTATCAATGATGCCAACAGTATTGGCGTCGTAATCATTGAGCCAGATGGGTTCACAGCCACGGGACAGTGTGAGCATTCGCAAATTGTCCGAATAGGTAGAGTGAATGTGCCATTTTCCGTGTGGAGTGAGATAGTTTAAGAGCAAGCTATTTTCTGTTTCTTTGGTGCGTACTAAATCCGCCGACTGTGCCTCCGTCGGTCGCAATTTATACGTGGGTAGATTTTCCTCAAACGCCAGATAAGCGGGGTGATCAAAGTAGAGTGACTGTCGACCAGAAAGCGTACGCCATGGAACATTTTTTTCAACGTTGAGACAGTAGGCCGAATAGGCACGTCCATTGGTCATGAGACCAGTCCACACCGGGCTATTTAATAAACGTTGTGGGCGACTCTTGAGATCATTGAAGGTGAGACGTTGGCCGCGTTGATCGGCAAGGTCCGTCAGAGGCACACCCGTTTTATGTTCCTCCGCCTCAAAGGCACGAAAGGCAACTTCACCGTTGGTCTCGGGCGCCAGGTGCAAAATAACATTGGCGACATCAGAGGCCTTTTCCAGCGCCGGATATTTTCCGCCTTCCCATTCCACCGTGGGATTTGTTTTTAGTAGGTCATCGTAT
>JAHFAA010000472.1 GCA_023250775.1 Bdellovibrionales bacterium | reverse complement strand
TATACGAATTTCAGACTCCGACCGTTTGGAAAAAGAAACCAGAACACACTTCACACTCTTCCACGTGCCCCGACTTTTTTTCTCAGCTATTCCTTCCCTGCATTTCTCCAAGTAAACAGCAAGCTCTCTCATCCCTTCAATATTATGTGCACCTACAAAGATAAAGCTTTTGTTTCTTAAAGTCATCTGCTCTCGTCGTGCTTGAAAGATTGGAAACGCAGATCTTCGCTGAAAATTGTTAAATTGTTCGAGCAAATTCTTGGCCACAAACTCGGCACTTTTTTGAATTTCCATGAGGGCCTCCAGCGCAGCAAAGGCCAAGAGATGATTTCGTTCAAAATAGGCCCAGCCGGAAAAATCTTGCGAAAAATCAAAAAAATCAATCCATGGAATCTGTTTTACATTGGTAAACTCTTGAACCATTTCGCGACAATATTTTAAGCGGAGTGTAGACAAGAGCGGAACAGAAGATCGCGTGATTCCCAATTTCTCAGCGAGAATTGCCCGATACGTATGGCCCAGCAATTCCACATGATCACGGCCAATGCTGGTTATAAGACACAACGATGGGTCAAGCACATTGATAGCATCGAGCCTGCCTCCAATGCCGACCTCCAAAATCAATACTTCTGGAACCGTCTTCAAGGCCCATTGGCATAAAACATAAAAAAGAAATTCATAGTAAGACAATTTTTTTAATTGATCTCCTAATATGCGCTTCGCTTGGTCAAACTGTTGCCACAACTCAGCTGCCGAAATCGGGCCGGCATGCGATTGAAAACGCTCCCGTACGGTTAAGATATGGGGAGATGTCCACATGAGAGAAGAGATCTTTCGCTGTCGGCATAAAAAGTGCAAAGTATGGGCGGTCTCACCTTTGCCATTGGTGCCGGCGATAAAGACAATTCTTACGCCGCGCTGTTTAAACTGATCGTTGAAAGGGGAAAAAAGTTTTTTTAATTCTGCGAAGGAGATCTTGGGACTGAATTTTTCACTGCCAAAAGTTGTCTCTAAAAATTGGCCGATGCGAGGATCATCGATGGGATGCATATTTTCTAGGCCAGCATATTCACATAAAATGTGAGCTCATCACGCATGCGGTGACGATGAATGATGGCATCAATCAGTCCTTTTTCAAGCAGAAACTCAGAGCGTTGAAAGCCCTCAGGTAATGTCTGCCGAATAGATTGCTCAATAACGCGAGGCCCGGCAAAACCCACCAACGCTTTTGGCTCGGCCAAAATGACGTCACCAAGCAGAGCATAACTGGCCGCCACCCCACCTGTCGTTGGATCTGTAAGCACAGAAATAAAGGGAATCCCAGCACCTTTGAGACGTGAAAGGGCTCCAGCCGTTTTTGCCATTTGCATGAGTGAAAGAATGCCTTCCTGCATTCTGGCACCACCTGAGCAAGACACAATAATAAGTGGTCGTTTCATTTCCAAGGCCTTTTCGGCCGCCAATGCCACTTTTTCTCCAGTCACCACTCCCATCGAGCCGCCCATGAATTTAAAATCCATGACCACCAAAACTACGGATGCTGTTTTAATTCGCGCCAAACCAAAAAGTGTGCCGTCACGCCGGCCTGTTTTATTTTCGACTTCGGCCAAGCGTTCTTTGTAGGGTTTTTTGTCACTGAACGACAATGGGTCTGATGATCCCATCTGCTCATCTAATTCTTCATAACTGCCTGGGTCCACCAACATATTGATTCGTTCATCAGCTGAAAGCCGAGAGTGATGTTGGCAAAAAGGACAAACCTGGAAATTTTCTTCTAAACGAGAAGTTTGAACGATCTCCTGACAAGCTGTGCATTTCTGCCAAAGCCCACTTGGAATATCATTCCCGACTTTTCTGGTCGCTTTTAATTTGGGACTTTTAATCGCGTCAAACCAAGGCATCGTTTTTCTCTACATACTCTATAAATAATAATGACTTAACCAATTTGCCTCGGCCAGAGGGAGAAATCAAGGGCCAAATCCAATGCCCACAATTCGTGGCACCTCACTCGACCGATCAAAAAGTGCAAATTCAACCAATAAGACCGACTTTCCGATAAGTTGCCAGGGAGTTGGTGTCTTTAAAAAAAGAATAATTAGGCGCAATTGCCCTTTGCGGAAATAATGATTATGGGGAAAAAAGAAAAAGGACATAGACCCATGCAGAAATTGTATGCGGGCCATTCGGGTACCTTCCCCAGCTTCATCAAAAAGTTTTTGCTCATTCTTGCTTCGACATATTTTGTCGCCTTTGGAACTTTGGCGCAAGATGGAGTGGGTGTGGCGACAAATGCTTCTGGGTTCGTTTACGGACTTCCGACTGAGGCCAAGTTAATTGCCGCCTATCCAGACCCGGCCAAGAGGGCACGCGCGGTCGAATGTCTTACCAATCTTGAAGCGGCGGTACGAGAACTGATTCAACTTCCGGCCTCCAAGTTAGACAAGGTCATCGAGGCCCATTCAGAAGTGGCCATTCTCAAAATCGCCAATGCCTATCTCGAACTGCAAACAGTTGAACACAGTGTGGGAAGAACAGGCGTCGACCAGGACCACGCCCGAGCTGTCAAACAAGCACTGGCGGCCCGATCTGGAAGTCAGGCCGACGCTGAAAGACTCGATGCCTTTTACGTCTATGTCTACACCTATAGCGGCAATCTGCCAGATTCAAATTTCAACACCGAGCCTACTCAGGGCGACCTTCTCAAATCTCTGCAAAAATTTTCCAACAATCAATTACGCAATAAAGGCGCCACACAAAAACAAATGTTCACGATCACCGACGGCGATATTTTCGCCTTTCAAAATCTTTACAAAAAATATCGCCCCGACCTCGTCACCGCCAATACGGAAAATCACAGTTTAGTGGAACAGATGTTTCACCAGATCGGACGCAATTTTAAGGCCAGAACTCTGGGAGATAGCGATCGCGGAGAGGTTTGTGTTCAGATGGGAGGAACTCGACAAACAGCTGATTGCACCGTTAAAAATGCCAACGGTTGGTACAAAAAATATGAGGACGCAAAAAAAGAATTTGCAACCAATGTTAAGAACGAGTTAAAAAAATATTTAAAAAAACAGGCCCCCTACGATACTCGTCCCGATCTCAAGTGTGACGAATTTATTAATAGTGACACCCTGGCATTTAAAGATCCAAAACTGAAAAC
>JAHFAA010000076.1:6578-11805 GCA_023250775.1 Bdellovibrionales bacterium | reverse complement strand
CGGCAATCGAAACCGTCAGCACCAAGGTGGTCGGCGTTAGTCTTGGACTTTTCTTTTCAACCACGCCGCACGCTCAAGTCGAAACAGCTGGTGAGGAATCCCGGAGTGCAAAAGCTCCTCGCGAAAAACAAAACCTAATTTCTGAATAATGTTAATTGAGGCCTTATTTTCACGAACGGCAAAGGCGTGGACCTCGGTTAAATCTAGCTGATTGAACACATAATCCAGCATGGCGGAAGACGCCTCGGTACCATATCCCTTACTCCAGTAGGGCATGCGCAAGCGATAGGCCAACTCATAAATGGTTTCGTCCCTCAAAGCAAAAGGTTCCACGCCACACAGTCCGATAAATTCACGCGTCTCTTTGAGTTCAATAATGAATTTACCTAGGCCAGAATCTTGATAGCGCAGCAGGCGTGCTTTGAGTTTTGCCTGCAATTCGGTCTCGCCCTTATAAGCGTACTGGCCCGGAGGACAAAAAGTATTGATGCCGGGATCAACAGGCAGAAGCTCCATGATGGCCCGGTCTGCGGCAGTCCAGCTTCGAAGAATTAATCGAGGAGTCTCTATAAAAAGTTCAAAGCGCATATTTTTTTCAACCCAGAAAATTCACATTCAAATTTTGAATGCTTCATAAATCCTGACAATTCAGCGAGTTAAGCGCAAGAAAAAATTACATCTTAAACATGTTTTTTTTGAAAATATGCTACGACTCTCACCGTTACGAGTTTATTTAATATTTGGCAAGGAGATTGCTATGTCTTTTTTTTCACGTCGCGTACTTGCCGTTGTAATCCTAAGTGCTTTAGTCACTCAAGGAACGGCCTTTGCCAAAAATGACAATGTTGGTAAAGGTAACTCCGGCAACAATGCTTCGGTGGGCAGCAGTAATGACAATAGTAACCGAGGGAATGGAAATAATGGCAATGGTGTTGGCAATACGGGGCCCGGGAATCAGGGCAATGACAAACCCGTGGGCAATGCGGGCGGAGACCACGAGGGTAACAATGGCAATCATGATTCAGGAAATTGTGGTGATAACGGCAATCATGGTTCAGGAAATAATGGCGATAACGGCAATCATGGTTCAGGAAATAATGGCGATAACGGCAATCATGGTTCAGGAAATAATGGCGATAATGGAAATCATGGTTCAGGAAATAATGGTGACAACGGCAATCATGGTTCAGGAAATAATGGCGATAATGGAAATCATGGAAGCGGTGATCAAGGGACGGGAAGTCAGGGGAATGGCGACACGGGCACAGGCAATCAGGGCAGTGGCAATCAGGGAAGCGGTGATGCGAGCAATGGTTCTGGCAGTGGTGCGCAGTCCTCACCAAGCAATCATGGCAAGTTCCAGTTTAAACTCGTTCCGCTCATCTTCGGCGATTTTGATTCCATCACGCGCGTCTATAACCAATCGGGAATGGTCGATTCTCTCTTTAAAGAATTATCCGACTCTGACTCGGTGGGCATTCTTGAACTCGACAATTTCGCCAATGGTTTCAAAGTTGTAAAACAGGTTGACTATAATATTGGCCTTGGTGTGGCGGGTGTCTTAACCCACACTTCACTACCTGGAATCGGGGCCTCGATTGGGATCGCTCCTTATGGTGGCACCAAAGTCGTTTTCACAAACTATACAAATGATCTTGCCGGCCTTAAGGAAGTGAAAAGACATATTCCGTTCAAGGCCAGTGAGGCCCAGGAACTTCAAGTGGGCGAATCGGTTCTCCTTGAGCAAAAAGGCGGACTGTTTATCGGCGCGGGAATTTCCGCTTATGGACTTGGCATTGGAGGCAAAGTCATCATCGAGGGCAATTTCAAAACTTATGTCGAACGCCTCGATAATGATAAAGTATTGACGGGAATCTTTACTGATAAAGTTGTCGGCGCCTCTCTTTACACCACGGCCGGAATCTTGGCGCTTTCGCAAAATCGAATTAAAGAAATGTCGGAAGGTTTCAACTACATCATTGATCTCTCTGATGAAACCGGTCGTACAGCTTATGAAGCGCTCTTGAAGGGTAATTTAACACAAGCTGAACAAGTCGCCGATCTTTCGCCACTTCGGGCGGTCAAAAGAACCGAAACCTTGCAGCGAAAATTGGTTGGAAATTCACGACGCTTAACTCTGGGTATTCCTTTTATCTCGCTATCGACAGGTGAAGGACTGTTCTTGGAGCACAGCTACCGAGTCAATCATGTCGACGGTCTCTCTACAGATATGTCCTATGGGATTTTTCAAAAATCAACCACCGGTCGATTGCTCACTCGTCATAGCAGCACCTCTCAGGTTTTTGTGGGCGGTACCGCCGAAACAAAGGATCAGGACCTTGGAGTGGTTTCCAAAATGTCCGAAGGTAAATTTAGCTGGAAATATGACGACGATCACGGGACTTCGGGAAAATTTAATCGCTACCTTCGCAAACTCAAAGCACGCACCGGGCTTGATGAGTTTTTAAATGTGCTGGTGGGGGAAAAAGAAAAGCTTGGCTACACCGAAATTAACTTCAATGTAACTTATCCAGACCTCTATGTTCGCTTCTTACTTGGCCAAGGAACGACAGAGGATTTCTCCAATGACGTTCAAGTTCGGGCGCACGAGCTGATGGTGGAATATTTCAAAGACAAGGTGGACGAAGACCGCATCTGCCCATGGAATGTTGGCGATGCAAGCTTGAGTGACATCGGCGCGAAAATTTGTGTAAAAACTTATGCAAAGCAAATTGCCAAAAAGACTGCCCAACTGATCGCCCTGCTGGCAAGTTCGAGAGGAAAACAAAAGGATGCCGCGGGATTTGCCAAATCTCTGGCAAAGGTTGGCGAACTGATCTGGTCAAATCCATTTTTATTCCGATCAATGGTGGAAAAAGGCCGAGCGTGCGGTCTGACGGCCGAATTGAATATCACAGGCAAGAGAATGACTTACATGAAGCGAGAACTGGTGAGCAAAACAGATTCTTCGTGCGCGGTGAGATAAAAAATAATCTATTCGCAGAAAATTTTCTGCATAGATAAAATAAGCTTCGTAATTTTTTTCTCGGCAATGCTGTAGTAAGAGAATTGTCCCTCTTTCCTTACCGTGAGTAGTTTTTCACGCTGCATGCGATTTAAAAATTGCGAAATTTGCGACTGCGAAATATGGCAGCGTTCGACTAGGTCACTCACCGTTTTTTCCTCATCGGCCAGGTAGCATAAGATCATCAGTCGCTGAGGATGGGCCATCGCCTTCATGACATTGGAGACTTCGACGCACTTGCCTTTCATCATTTCAGGGTTCATTTGGGACACCTCCCCAATTATCATTTTCCATAACCGGTTTCGTTAGTTCAGCGTAACGGGCGTTTCCAATCAACCAGTAATAACCTAATGGTACCGCAAAACGGCTTAAAAAGGTTGCGGCGATTTCGCCAAAAATAAGACTGACTGCCAGTCCTTGAAAAATAGGATCAAAGAGCATGACCGAACTGCCCACAACAACGGCAGCGGCAGTCAGAAGCATGGGACGAAAGCGAAGTACGCCGGCACTAATGACGGCATCTTTAAGGGCATGGCCATTTTTAATTTGATGCTCGATAAAATCGACGAGAATAATCGAATTTCTCACAATGATTCCGGCACCGGCGATAAAACCAATCATCGAGGTGGCGGTAAAGTACGCGCCGGTTAATAAATGCCCGGGAATGATGCCGATCAGGGAAATAGGAATTGGTGCCATAATAACGAAGGGAACCAGAAAACTGCGAAACCATCCGACCACCAGGATATAGATCAGGATCATGACCGCTAAAAAGGCGGCACCGAGGTCGCGGAAGACTTCATAGGTAATAAACCATTCCCCATCCCATTTGAGAGTTGTCTGGTGATTATCCCAGGGAACTTCGGCGGTTTGAGTCGGATAAGGAATTTTTGGGCCGAGTTTTAACATGCCGTACACCGGGGCCTCTTCCTTTCCGGCAAGTTCAGACATCACATACTCAACCGGCCGCAGATTTTTGCGATAGAGGTTCTCAGTTTTCATCATCTTCGGGGCATCCAACACATTTTCCGCGTTCACCACTCCCGCCTCAAAAGTTGGAAAGGTTTGTCCGGAAAAAGGACGGGGACCGGAACGAGTTTGTTGATCAAGGGAAAGAATCACCCCAACTTCTTCGGGGGTTGTAAGATCGTCTATGGTTGCAACTTTTGACTCGTTAAAAATTAACTCCCCCAGCTGCCAACTTTGAACGGCCTTAGTGCCATAAGTGCCGGCCTTGGCAAAATCATAAGGAATAATGATTCGCGGACGCGATTCGCGCCATGAATAGTCCAGGTCGACAACGCTATCCTCGTGCTGAAAAAGGGAATGAATAACTTCACCGGCCTTTCTTCGGGTTTCAACGTCTTTACCGTAGATCTCGGCAACCATGGTGGCCATAACAGGCGGGCCAGGGGGAATCTCGAGAACTTTGGAAAGGGCGCCTTTTGCTTTGGAAAAAGAGATAAGAAGTGGACGCAATTCATTAATAATATCGTGGCCTGATTTTTTTCGCTCACTCTTATCCGCAAGCACGATATGCAAGTCCGACATGTATTCACTATTTCTCAAAAAGGCATGCTTCACCATTCCCGAGAAGGAAAAGGGCGCGGCCTCGCCTCCGAAAATTTGAACCTTCCTGACTTCCTCATGCTTGAGAATTTCTTCTGCCAACTCACGGGACCATTTATTCGCCTGAAGTAACGGAGTTGTCACTGGATAATCAAGGATAACTTGAAATTCACTTTTATTATCAAAAGGAAGCATTTTTACTTTCACAATTTTTGTGGCAAACAAGGATGTGGCCCCAATAAAAAGCGCCACCACCAGCGCGGTAAAGCCAAATGCCGCCTTTTTCTTGGATAGTAAATGTCCCGTTAGCCATACATAGAGACGATCGAGTTTTGACTGTTGAAGATTTTCAGAATTCCCGTTTTCGTGAGCTTCAGTATGTTTAAGTAATTTGACCGAGGCCCATGGAGTGATGATAAAAGCGACAAAAAGCGAGAGAATCATGGCGAGACTGGCGCCAACGGGAATGGGGCGCATATAAGGTCCCATCAGACCACGCACAAAGGCCATGGGGAGAATGGCGGCAATAACGGTGAAGGTAGCCAGGATCGTGGGATTCCCGACTTCACTCACCGCCCGCAAGGTGGCCTGAATAACAGTAAGTTTTTTGTAGGTTTTTAAATAGCGTTCGAT
>JAHFAA010000076.1:0-6568 GCA_023250775.1 Bdellovibrionales bacterium | reverse complement strand
AATACCGATGGAGAAAATCAGGGCGAAGAGTGTGACTCTATTGAGGGTGTATCCCATAAAATAGTAAAGCGCCAAAGTTAAGGACAAGGTTACGGGAATGGCCACGGCGACAACCAAAGCAGCGCGAATGCCCATGGCAAGGGCAATTAAAATAGTGACCGAAAGGGTGGCAATAATGAGATGCTGGATGAGCTCATGGGATTTTTCCTTGGCGGTAGCGCCGTAATCTCGAATGACTGAGACTTGAATATCCTGTGGCAAATCTTTTTTGAAAACATTAACTCGACTTAAAATGGTCTCGGCCAAAGTGACGACATTCGTGCCTTTTCTCTTGGAAAAACTTATGGTCACGGCCTCCGCCCCGTTCACACTTTGATCTTTATCATAGAGAGTCGAGATGCGCGCGCGCTCTTCCGGGCCGTCCACGACTTTTGCCACATCAGCAATCTTGACCACACGTCCGGCGCGATTTCCAATTGGAAGAACCAGGACATCTTGATTAGACCTTAGCTTCCCGCCTACTTCGACATCGAAAACTTTATCTTCCGCCCAGTTTTTTCCCGCGGGCAAAAGGGCCTGATTCATCTTCAAGGTTTGCGCCAGATCAACCAGCGTTACAGCAAAATGAGCGAGCTTGGCCGAATCGGCGATCACTCGCACTCCCCGCTTCACGCCTCCCAGTAATTCAACTTTTCCAAGATCAGGAGTGCTGGATAGTTCTCTGGCAAGAGGAGCGACTAGATTTCGCAACTCATAATCATTTTTTGTTTTCGAGGTAAAGGTCACGGCCAGGAAAGGCACGTCGTCAATACTGTATGATTTAACTTCAGGTCTCAGGACATTGGACGGAAGTTCTCCCAGGAGGAGCATCAATTTGTGATGGACTTTCACCAAGGAAGGTTCAATCGGTTCATTGACTTTAAAGCGAACAGTAATGAGACTGCCGTGAGGGCGACTGACAGAATAAATATATTCGACTCCATCCAGGCCCCACATGGCACGTTCAACCGGCTCGGTGATATTTCGTTCAACGTCACGCGCTTCCATTCCAGGAGCGGGAATGGTGACGTCGATCATGGGAACGGTGATCTGAGGTTCTTCCTCTTTAGGAGTTAAATAAACAGCAACCAGGCCGAGGGCCAACCCGACAATAATCATCACGGGAGTCAACTTGGATCTGACGAAGAGTTCGGCCAATTTGCCGGCAAAACCTTTATTTATTTTTGGTGGATTCATGATGCCTCTGAATTAATTTTTAAGTTGGTAAAGATGTGACCATACGTCGAGATATTGATTTTCTACTTTGTTCTTGCTCTCAATAAGATCAACTCGACGATTGATCACTTCAGAAAGTTGCAAGGCAGACAGAAGGCCTGATTTGAAAAGTTTCATGGCATTAAGACTTTGCTCTTTTAAAAGTCCGTCTGTATCGGCCAGGATCTCGAGATTTTCTTCCAATACTTTTTTCGACTCTACAAGATTATTCATCATAATCAGCTCATCTTGCTCAGCCGCTCTCATTTTCTCCTGACCTGCCTGGATTTTTGCCTGGGCCTCAGACACTCGGCCATAAGAATCACTGTTAAAAATGTCCCAGGTTAAGTAAAGGCCAAACGCCTGACTATTTTGGGTATCACGACTTCCATCGTACAAATTATTTTGCGCAAAAAGTCCTACGCGTGGGAGAAAACGTGCTTTTTCCATGGCCCTCATTTGTCCAAAAGCATCGGTCTTCATTTGATTGGCGATATAAAGGGCAGAGTGCGGATGGTTTGAAACGCTTTGCAGGTTTTGCGCAAGATATTCTTGCAGCGTCGTTTTTTCATTCGGAATCCAAGCGGAATCGATCTCGGCCTTTTTATCAATCCAGATTTTTTTGACACTGATCTGCATTTTAAATTCGGCCATCATACCTGAAATGCGATTCACAACCGCCTTGAGTCCAAGCAGGCCTGAGTGTCCAACGGGATTCGATTTAGCACCGACTTGATAGGTGGCAATGATTTGATTCAACGCTGATTTGAGCTCGAGAAGATTGGTGGAACTTTTACTATAGATAAGCATCCCCCCATACTGTCGCGACAATTCAGCGTATTCTGAAGTGCGTTTGGCCTCAATTTCTATCGCCGATGCCTGCATGATTTGACCGAGCATCGACTCTTGAGCAGCTTTAAATCCTCCCTCGTAAAGCGGGAGATCGAGTCCAAGTGTTCCCGTCTTAAAGGTTTGTCGTGCGGGATTATTTAAAGTGTCTGGAGCGAAATCACTTTGCGAGACAGCACGTTGGCCTAAATTACTGAACAAAACTTGCCCTGGATCATCGCTGTTCAAAATCTGACCGGTTAGATAAACCCTTGGTAACCAGTGTCGTTTGGCCCGATCACTAGCGTAAGTATCACTTTCATATTCACGCCGCCCCTCTTGGATAAGATGGGATTTTTGATAAAAGCTCTGCCAAATCTCATCAAAGGACTTCACAGCACCTGTCTCGCTGCCAAAAGTGTTCAATGAAAAAAGGGTAACCCCCAGGAGCAAAGTTATCTTCATAGAAATTTCCTTTTAGCGACAGCAGCTGCTTTTTGTAACTTCGACCTTAACCTCGCCTCCATAACTTTTGCCTTTATTCCAAGGTAAGCGTTCAAGCAAAAGGGCCATGGGGCAGACGCCGGTGCTTCCAGAAATGGTCAGGCCAACTCCCACGAGGAGCGCCAAATAAATCAGATTGGGGTGAATAAAATGGGCACCAAAAAAGGCGAAAAAAACCATACTTGCAGCGACTAAGTGGACCTGACGTAAAACACTCATCTCTATTCCTTTGTTAGAAGATCAATCTTAAAGAGATTGTATTACATTATTATAATATGTCAATACAATAACAAAGCAAGGACCTATGTCATTGAAATGCCAATTTTTTGTGCCATATCTTGGTAGTCATTTTTTTTACTCCAGCACATTTAATTAAATATATTCACCCGATGCCGATAAATTCCTGTTCCATTTTTTCGAGGTATTCAGCATGAACGATGATAATTTCCGCTCCTTAGATGTCCCCCCTACACTTCCTCCACAAAAACCGAAGAGCTTTCGCAAACGCGCTCTCATAGGGCTCGGAGGGGTTGCTGCTCTTTGCCTAACTAAATTAGTCCTTTCCTACTTTGTGACAGAAACAGAAGTGCATATGTCGAAATATGATGGGTGGGATCAAGAGTTTAAAACCAGTTTTGTCGGAAGTTGCGCTGAGGCCTCGAAAAAATCGCTTATCGAACACTTAAGCACTATCGCCAAAGGGGATAAAGGTGAATATGACAAGATAGGAACAACCTATTCCAAAACTTACTGTTCCTGCATTGCCAACAAGATTGAAAAGAAGAATCTCATTGCCACGAAATATAATAAGCTGAGTGGTGCCGCGAAATATGAAAAAGAAATTACCAAGGCGATCGAAAGCTACATGGCCGGCCCGGAAGGTGTGAATGATGCCGCCGAATGCACAAAGATGGCGGAGACGGAAAGTGGAGTTAGAATTACACCAGAAGAATATTTTACTTCAACGTGTTCACGATCGACAGTCTCTGCTTTAGTGGCACAGACAAAACTGGCCCCCGAGAAAATCACTCCTGATCAAAAATCAAGCTTCGAAAGCTATGCCAAAGAATATTGCGGGTGTGTCTCTTCAGGAGTCTTTAAGGCCATTGAGGTGGCCATTCCGAAAGATGAACGACGGCCAACCAGTGACGATGTCACGAACGACTTTATTGATCAGTACATTCAAGGAACTGATGGGAAGATTCTCATTCAGAATTGCGTTTCCTTAGCTCAAAGCGAGATCAATAAGTAGCTTCTTATTGTTGCTTATCTTTATCCAAGATAGATTGCCAAAGCACTTTTTGCTCTTCAAGTGTTGGGCCCATGGCCTTGGTGTGATTGAGCAGATCAAGACAGAGTCGCGCCACCTGGGCCATCTGCTTTAGCCCGCCCCACCTCAGAATATCCACCGCTTTAAGATTTTGAGTTGTTAAAAGAACATCCGCTGGCGGTAAATAACAGATCGACAGTTCAGGACGCCCTTGCTCTGGACGAACATAACAATTGGCATGTGTTTCATAGGCGTATTTCTTAATGATGGGGCAGGTTTTGGTTCTATAAGGGGTAAAATACAAAAAGAGCGAAAGTTCTCTTTGCAAACAAAGAAGAGTGGCATCTCGCCATTGATCGCCCACATACGTTGTATAATTCGTGTCAAGAAAACGCTGGCAGTAAAATCGGCCATAGCCTAAGGCGTATCCACCAGAACCACACGAAAGATAGCTTTCCACACAATTTTGATAATAATCACAGTTCAGCTCAGTGGGGCGAGAACAGGCCGGTTCAACGGCGAACACCTGGAGACTGAACATGAAGAGAATGGCGACAAATAATGTTTTTTGAATTTTCATATATATACTCAATTTTTGGGGATGAATAAACACGCCAAATGGGTTGGTGATCTGGGAGTTATATTCCAAATCAGGGTTCCCGTGATTTCTTTTCCATCTGGAGAAAAATTATAGGTACGCTCAGATAAATCCTGGGCGGAACTCATGAGATAATTGGGGTCGTAGTGACTTAAAGTCAGGCTTCGGACATACCCATCCCTATCACGCTCCACTTTCATGCCAGTCACCATAGTGACGTGATCATGAACCAACATTAATGGATATTCACCTTTCCTCAAATCTTCATAGATGGAGGTAAGCTCTTTTAAAAGGTGAGCATATAATTTTTGCGGTTTTGAAAGTGGCCCGGGAAAAAAGAACGTGCCACCCTTGGGAAGAATTTCCGTTATCGCCAGAGTCACGTTGTAAGTAAGGGAACGCTGTCTTAACAGGTCGGCCTGATCCTCACATAAGTTGCGCAGTGATTTGTAACCATCAATAAAAACTTTTCCCTTGCAGTCATTATGATGCAAACGAACAGCGCGATGGATTTGCCGCCGCAACTTGCCAGTACTCATTTTCTTTTGATTCGGTCGAAAGACAATATGCTTTTTCGAGGCCGCCGCCACTCCCATCATTCCCTGACATGCGCCTTTGGAATCGGCTATTTTGGCCAAAACCATAAGATAAGGATTGAATCCGGTATGGCCCGAAAAACTATCGTTGGTAAAACACAAAGAATCCTCAAAGGCGTCAAAATCATTTTGGATTTCTTCTGTAAAGAGTTTGCGTGTATCAACATCTTGACCTCTTGCCTGGGCAAATGACATGCACACCAAGGCCATACAAATAATGATTAGTTTCAACATACCCCCCCCAGAGTCTTACGAGTCTTACAAGCACAGGCAGGCAACATACAAGAAACGCGAACTTTGCTGTATCACTATGTAAAAATGACTCACTCTGAGAGATGTTTGAACATGTAAGATGGCATTTTCCAATTTTGCTTTATAGTGCGGACATATTTTTATGGCCAATATCGTGTCCTAAAAATCAGGAGTTCAAGTATGCGAATCCAGTCGGTCAAAGGTTTAGCCATCAGCGTGATTTTAGGCCTTTCTTTTTCCTCTATGGCAAAAGACATAACTATCAATAAGGTCATTTATGGAAATGACGATCGCCAAGATGTTAAAGACTCAACTTTAACAGACTTTAAAAAGCTGGCCCTTTCCACCGCTGTACAAATTAAAAATAGCTACTTTACCGTTTTGGCCAATGGCAACTTACAGCTGGCAAAAGATCAAACCCTACAAGGGCAATTCAATGTATGTAGCGACGAACCCTTCGCTCAGCAGCTTGCGGTGGGCAACTGTTCAGGCTTCCTCGTTTCCTCTGATTTGCTGGTGACTGCCGGCCATTGTATGGCGGAAGAATCAGACTGTGAGGATTTTATCTGGGCCTTTGATTATGCCGAAGGTAAAATGACTGACTCTCAACTCTCCAAAGAAAATGTCTACAAGTGCAAAAAAGTCCTGAAACAAACCGTTGATGAAATAACCATGCAGGACTATGCCGTGATTCAACTGGATCGCCCCGTGACGAATCGTGCCCCTCTTTCTTTTCGACTGGACGGTTCTATTAAAATGGGTGCCCCAGTTGTTGTCATCGGACACCCGAGTGGACTTCCCACCAAGATAGCAGGTGGTGCGAACGTTCAGCAAACTGATCACCCGGCATTTTTCCAGGCCAATTTAGACACCTATGGCGGCAACAGTGGGAGTGCCGTTTTTAATCAAAGCACCGGTGAGGTTGAAGGAATTTTGGTTCGGGGGGCAACAGACTATCTTCCCGACTTCACGCGTGGCTGTAACGTCTCCAATCATTGTGACAAGGCAGATCCTACAAGTCGCCTGTGCGAAGGTGAAAGCGTGAGTAGAATTTCCACCGTTGAGATCGTGGAACTTGAGTTGCACGACCTGGTCAAAAAAGAACCCTCTCTGACGGCAGGGCTTAAGGATCTTACATTCGCCGATGCTCAAGGTCAGACCCTTCTTATGGCGGCGGTGAAGTACGGCAAATATCCTGTGGTACGCGCCTTACTGCAAAATGGTCAGACGAGTCTGAACAAGAAAAATGCCCAAGGAGACACGGCC
>JAHFAA010000075.1 GCA_023250775.1 Bdellovibrionales bacterium | reverse complement strand
TACGAAGCGCCAAAAACACTTCAATCGCCTGACCAGAAGGAAGTTGCATGCTGGTTTTTTGCAGCTGCGCCAGCGTGGGTGCTTCCTGAGCTGAAGAGACTTTTTGCCCAGAATGACAACTGACAAGCAGGATCAGCGCCAGAAAAAGAAGGAATTTTGTCCATTTTTGCGTTATAACTTGTGTCATGCCTTAAAACTTTATGGGAAACCAAGGTACGTGTAAATGGGAAATCAATTGAAAGGTCTTTTGCGAACACATCATTGTGGAGAATTGAGAAAAAGCCACGTCGGCCAGCAAGTTGTGCTGTGTGGATGGGTTAACCGCTATCGCAACGTGGGAGGCCTGCATTTTATTGATGTCCGCGATAAATATGGTCTGACGCAACTGAGTTTTGACGAATATTTTAGCAAAGGGAAATCCCCCGACGAATTAAAGGAATATGCCCTTGAATCCGTTTTGATGGCCAAGGGTGTAGTGCGTGAGCGACCTGCCACGGCCCTCAATGCCAATATGGACACGGGCGAGGTAGAAGTTTCCATCACAGAAATCCAACTCCTATCTCAGGCCGACAAAGACACGCTTCCATTTTTACCTCATGGTCAAGTTGAGGCGACAGAAGATTTGCGCTTGAAATATCGCTATCTCGACATCCGCGCCAAACGTTTGCAAGACATGCTGGCGCTTCGATCAACTCTTGCGCAAAAAACTAGAACGGCCTTGATTGAAGAAGGTTTTGTCGAAGTAGAAACGCCGATTCTCTACAAGAGCACGCCTGAAGGGGCGCGCGATTATGTCGTTCCAAGCCGCGTGCATCCAGGACAAGTTTACGCTCTTCCTCAATCTCCTCAGACTTTAAAACAGCTGCTGATGATTGGAGGCACTGATAAATATTTTCAACTCTGTCGCTGCTTTCGCGACGAAGATTTGCGTGCCGACCGGCAGCCGGAATTTACGCAAATTGATATTGAGGTGAGCTTTGCCACCCAGGAATACATCAGAAATTTGGCCGAGAAAATGGTTCGCCGCTTATTTGGAATGCCGGAAGACTTCACACTTCCCCTTATGACTTATGATGAGGCCGTTCGACTTTATGGTTGTGATAAACCCGACGTGCGGTTTGATTTGAAGCACATGAATGTGACCGAAATTTTCGCCGCTTCGACTTTTGAAACTTTCGCCAATATTGCCAAACAAAAAGGTCTGGTCAAGGCGATCTTTTTGCCCGCCAGTGTTGGTGCTCTCACTCGTAAAGATTTGGATGAGCTAACAGATGTGGTAAAACCTTACGGCGGCAAAGGTGTCGCCAATTTCAAAGTTGAAAACGGTCAATTTACAGGTGGAATTGCCAAATTCATCACCGCTGATTTTCATAAAAAATTAGAATCTCTCTCTCCTGAAAAAGGTAATGGTGTATGGTTATTCTGCGCCGACACCAATCACGATAAGGCCCATGCTTGTCTCGATGCTGTTCGACGCCACATGGGAACAAAATTTAAAATGCATCGTCCTGGTTTTGCCTTCTTGTGGGTTTATGATTTTCCACTTCTCGAATGGAGTGCGGAGGATAATCGCTTTGCCGCCCGCCACCATCCCTTCACCAGTCCGAAAAGTGATCGCATGGAGGACTTTTTCTCCAATGACAAAGAAAAATTAAAAGCACTGCCTGCCGAAGCCTATGACTTAGTTTGCAATGGCTACGAAATCGGCGGCGGCTCTATTCGTATTCACAATACGAAAGTTCAATCCCGCATGTTTGAAGTGCTGGGCATGACTGAAGAAGAAACTCGTTATCAATTCGGCTTTTTCATCGATGCCTTAAAATACGGCACTCCTCCTCACGGTGGCATGGCCTTCGGTTTTGACCGCATCGTCATGCAAATTGCCGGAACGGATTCCATTCGCGACGTTATCGCCTTTCCAAAAACAACTTCTGCATCAGATTTGATGGCGGGCGCTCCGTCTCGACCAAGCCAGGCCCAGACAAAGGAACTGCATTTTACTTGGCTGGGAAAATAGTTAGCAGGATTCGCCGTTAGGGTGAATATGTCCGTGTGATAATTCAGTCAGACTGGCATCACGAATGGCGACAACTTCAATTTCAAAATAAAGAATTTGTCCCGCCATAGGATGGTTGGCATCAAGTACCACATGGGTGTCGTCCAATTCCACCACACGCGCCAAATATGTTCCTTGATCATTGGTCACTTCAAAAACCAGACCCAGTTCGAGTTCCTCACTTGCATCAAAATTTGAACGCGGAACTTTTCCAATCAGCTCAAGATTCAAATCACCGTAGCCATCCTCAGGATTGATGGTAATTTTGAATTTGTCGCCAATAGATTTTCCCTCAAGAGCGCGTTCAAGACCGGGAATAATATTTCCAATTCCCTGAATAAAACTTAAGGGTCCGTCCGATTCGCTTTGATCGACGACTTTGCCCCCCTTGTCTCGCAAAGTGTAGTGCATAGAAACAACTTTGTTTTTTTCAACTTTCACAGGCAACTCCTATGGAGAAACTAAAATAAGTCTTTCGTGTTCATTGGCCTCAATCTTATCCCAATTCAGCCACTGCTTCCGGTATTGATCGCGAGTATAGAGAAGGGCCTGATCGCGATAGTGGGGAGAAAGAAGATGTCCTGATTCACCTGTTGGCAGAATTCCCCAAGACTCGCCTGGGTCGGCCATATCAATCAAACGACGAGTGGCCGGGCCAACATTGGGTGCAAAAGTATCTTCATGACGAGGGTAAGAAATAGCATTCACTTCATGAGTTCCGCCGGGAGCCATGTAGGGCCCGACGTTAAAAAGAGAATCAAGCGGTTTTACTTTTCCTAAAAAATGTTGAAATTCTACTGCGTGCAAACGGCCCCACCACCAATGCTCAAGATTGTCTCCAAATTTTTCATCGAGCGAAGCGATCGCAAGTGAGTAGGCGCGCTGAATAATATCGCTACGAGTTTCTTTGACATCCGGAGTCCTGACATCATCCCACCAATCAGAATCTGGATTAACCATCAGCCACTTATAGAAATGTCGATAGTCTGCGAGACGAGCAAAGCGCAAAAAGTCCCGCTCTCCTAACTCGTCAATCATGGCCTCGCGACCGATATATTTCATCCATGCTTGATAAATGCTGGCACCTACAGAGTCGATTGCAGACTGGCCATCCCAGGCCTGAATCAAAGGCAAGGCCTGTGCTGCCAATCTTTTTCGAATTTTAGCTCGTGGATGTGAAAGCATCTGTTGTTCGAATTTTTCCAAATTCTTTTTTCCAGCAGTTGCCAAATTTTGTGCCGGATTTTTCAAGGCCTCAAGCATAATGGGGAGAAATTTATCAACATAAAATTCGGCGTGATCAGTCTGCACAGTTTTTAATTCTTCCGGTGACCATTTCTCTTTACTCGACAATAATTGCGAGATTCGCTCGAAACGATCAGACGGTTGCCAGTAACCATCTTGGGCGGCAAAGGCCGGCGACTGTGGGCGATAATTGGCCGAGACGATGACTCCTGAAGCCGGATCGACTTCATGGGGATTTTCATCAATGCCAAGGTAACCTAAATATTCTTGTTTGCCGGTGTCACCCTCGAGGACAGTGTCGCTTGCAGTTCCAGGCGGACGCTTGGGAATTTTACCCATGGTCCACCAGGCAATATGGCCGTCTTTGTCGGCCCAGCTAATATTGAGTCCAGGAGAGGCGGCCAATGCCACCGCATCTTTAAATTCTGTAACATTCGTCGCCCGCATCAACTTGTAAAAGGCGAGCGAGACATGATTCTCTGGCAGATAGTAGGTCCATTTAACAGAATAATAATCTTTATCAGTGCCAAAAGATCTGTTTGAAAACTCTTGTCCCTTAACACTCGAATCTTCCGGCAACAAGATCGGGCCATGTGGTGAAATCTTAATTTTGATTTTTACGTCGGGACCACCTTTGACCTGAATTGTCTCCTCCTCTTGGGCAAGGCCTGTCCATTTTTGGTCATACCAGATCGAGTTTGAATCGAGAGGATTATATTTTTCTTTGTAAACATCAAGGTCATCAGCTTCGGACATAGTCAGCGCCCACGCCTTAATTTTGTCGTGACCAAGAATGGGAAACGGCACCAGCGGGAGGAAGTGGCCATAAACCTCAAGCGTCGGTGAATGCAGCGAGGCCTCATAAAAAACAGAAGGATTCATATAAGCGATATGCGGATCATTGGCCAAAATCGCCTGATTGCTCACGCTGCGCTTGGGTGACATGACCCAGGAATTACTTCCTTGAAAAAGTCCGAAGTCTTGTTCTAGCTGGGCCACGGCTTCGTCAATCCATTGATAGGGCAACGAAGTTTGCGGCATAGACGGTGTCGGTGTGGTAGCTGGAGTTGGCGGCACAATCGGCTTTGGCAAAACTTTTGGCTTGTTGATTGGCGGACTGGAAAACTTTTCGATGTCCAAAGAATCATTGCGCGTTCCAATGCGCATCTCTGCCAATCTTGCATCAGGAATTTTTCCTTTCAATTCATGAAAGAGAATATCCCCGACTAATCCTTCGGCAAAACTGAGCGCCATATAACCCGACACCGCCATGGACTCGGCCATGGTGAAATGTTCAGGTGTATAGCCCAAAATTAAAAATTCGGGAGGGAGAGGTTGCGTTTTCATCGCGCTGTGTACGCCAGCCAAATAGGCGTCAAAATTTTCCAGCATAACAGGATCAAGTTTTGATTGCTGAGTTTTGATATACTCATCCATGGTTTTTTTAATGCGTAAATTGCGCAGCAAGATGTCGATCTTCAGCGTCTTATTGCCGAAAATTTCGCTCAAGCGACCTGAAGCGATACGTCTCATGATGTCCATTTGAAACAGACGATCAGAGGCCATGCTGAATCCCAGAGCGAAAAAAAGATCTTTTTCACTCTGAGCTTTTATATGAGGAATTCCAAAACCATCACGGACAATCGTGACGTTATTTTTCAGGCCTTCGACTTCTAGTTTGCCTGAGGTGATGGGAAGCGAGCGATAGACGACAAAGAACGCGACAAGAACGGCCATCAAGATCAGTGAGACAACGGCCAACCATTTCCAATATGTCTTAATGTTCGTTACTAATTTTTCAGGCATTATTAAGGCCGTCGAACAAGGTCTTTAGCAGGGCCTTTTGAAGTGGGTTGTACTGGAAAATTTTCGCCATAATGAGAACGGGACTTTGCATGATGCTGGCCGTGGCAAGCCAATCGCCTTTCGCTGATTGGTAATTGATGTTCGAAAAGCCTAGCCCCATTTCACTCTCATAATGCGCCCAGAGCGAAAGATCCATATCTGTGGCCGGCCCGGAATTCGGAAGCATCTCGCCTTCAACTTTGACTTTGACTAATTTTTCCTTGGAATCTGAAATCCCGTTATAGATCATGATCAAAGTGCGAGCACCTAAGTTTGCACGCAGGAGATACCACAGCTCTTCAAAAAAGACCGTGCGATCATTAGGCCAAAGCCCTTTCAGACGTGTCACGATGGGAAAAAGATTTTCAAGTAGATTCAAGTTGGCATTGGTGGCCCACTGACTATTTATTTTTCGTACAACTTTCTGGGCGTCTACCGCCCCAAGCTGTTCAAAATTTTCAAGCGTCAAACCCGATTCTGCCTGAGTGCGAACGGGATAGTGTTTGCCCAAGTCTGGAATCAAACCTTGCAACTCGGCCAGATGATGGACATCTTGGGCGAGCAAGGCCTGCAGTGGAATCTGGCGCAAATCCTCTTCGGTAATCAACCTGTCGCCAATCTCGCCACCCCTAAATTGCCGCAGCATAATCTGCTGATTGCTTTTAATAAAAGCCAGGTCGAATTCAGGGCCAAGCACTTGATTTTGTTCCATGTATGGATATCCTTGACGAAAGTGATTTCAGACCATGATTCTAGGTGAAAGGAATGGGGTTTGACAATGAAATGCAAGGATGTTGGCCCGCTTGAAATCGAATCCAATCGAGAGAATTAATTTTTGATTTCGACTAAGCGAAGATCTCGCACATCGATGCCCAACAACTAACAACAAAGCTGAATCTCTTACAGCATCTTGAGAAAATTTAAGCCATTTTTAAAATATCGCAAAAACTTCCGAGTGAATCTATCAGGAATGGTGATAATTACTAAGTAAACTGCTATAAATCCCGATAAGTCCGTAAAACTTAAGATGCGTATCAAATCGGGCTTACTCACATTTGTTTTTCTCCTGGCCTCACTCATCATCGCCTATGCGCCCGAGTGGGGTGCTCGATATGTCAGCTTTTTTGCCGATAGTAATTTTAAAATAATTGGCCACCTTGCCGCTTACGCAGCTGAGTGCAAACTTAAAAAAGAAAATAGTTATTGCGCTGTTCTTTATAAAATTCCTCTCAAGGACCTTGGAGAAATTAATTCAAATCTCGCATTTGGTGCAGGGATGATATTATCGGCCACCAAATATTATTGCGATGATCCCGCAAATGTAATCACGACCTATGCCGACATCGACAATCCTGGGACCTTAAATTCAATGACGTCCACTTATCAGACTGTCATTTTAAATTCAAATTCGTGCAAACAGTACTTATACATAGAAGCCTGGGTACCAAATTTGTCGCGACGAATGGGTCACATCGGTGGAACAGTTGTTGCTGGAAATTTCATCTATGTTGAGCGAGTAAAAAGATTCATCGAGTTTTTCAACTCAGACATTCGCATGCTTATTTTTTATATTTTCGCTCTTTGCATTCTTGTTAAATTCATTTTAAAGGACGTCTTCAAGATAAAATTTGAGCGGAACTATTTTGAAAGTTATTACTGGGCATGGTTTGGCTATTTGTCTTTAAGCAGCGGTTTTTTGCAGATTTTTCTTCCTTCTGTCGATAATTTGATTGTGATGACAAGGTTGTCGAACTTTTTTTCGCTTGTGGCACATCTCATGCCCGGAATATTGTATCTTGAACACACCCAGTTTTTTTCAGAAAAAATTAAAACCAAAATTGAGCAAATGCGATATATCAAAATCGGAAAATACTCTTTCAATGTTTTCGTTGTTGCCTTCTTACTTTTTTCCCTATCGCCTTTTCTTCTAAAAGGATTTGCGCCACTTCTACTCGCTGTGATGGTTCCGGTATTTCTTATCACGTGTCGCTATTTGCATTTTGAAATGCTAATTTTTAGCGGTCTGATCATTCTATCTTGTGTAAAAATATTTTTTAACATGCCCTACCTTCCGCAAACTCACATCGCATCGTTATTTGTGGCGATGCTGATTATGGCGCGAATTCTGAAAGATTTTAACATCGGCATTCGAGTAACGACTTTAATGTATTGGGCGCGAAAATTACTCTTCGATAAATCAAAAAGTGTCGAAGAAAAAACACAAGAATTGCTCTTTCGCTTAAGACAAGAAGTCAAGGCCGGAAGAATTACATTCATACAACTGACCAATAATGGTGGATGTAAAATTAGCATTTCCACCATGAATCATTCTTTACCCAAGTTGGAAAGTTTTGAACGCGATGAAGTGCCTCCTGTTTTTGCTCACACCATTTCACTCCAGGAACAGCTCTGGCACGTACAAAAAAATTCTGGTTTTTTGGCCCAGGTAAAAAAAGGCAAACGTGCCATTTCAGATTATGCGGGTGACTACTTCTGCATATTTCCTGTTTCTGGCCCAAGAGGTCCACTGGGCGGGATCGCTATTACTGACTATCCTCAGAGATGGATTGAAGACCAGCAACATGATTTAGAAATTTCATCTATTTTTGAAGTTCTTATGCCAAGCTTTGTTTATCTTATCGAATCACAAAATCAAATGAACAATGATAACTGGAATGTTATAAGCGATGAAATCATTCACGACTTAAAAATGGTGGCGCTCAACTTAAATTCACATGAAGAGATTGATGCAAACGTTACTAAAAATACTTTGAGTTCGATCTTAAAGATTTTATCCCTGAAGCTTTCGAGCTTTGGCTTTATAGGCCAGCTCAACAGCGAAACCAGACGCGTGCATATTTTAACTGATTTTGGCTACAGTGAAGCTTCTTCTCAACAGATTAACAATGGTGCCATCTATGCTCATCATGAAAACCAGCAAGGCCCACTTCCTTTGGCCATCAATAGAAAGCGAATTTCTATTATTCCAGACATTCGCTGGTTGAAGGGTGTTTTACATCCTGTTTCGGCCGATTTATTGACTCGAAATAATACCAAAAGTTGCTGTGCCGTCCCTATTTTTAAAAAAGCAACAAACGAAGTCTGGGGAGTTGTTTGGCTAGAGCGTTCTATCGACTCAGCTTTTTCTCTTTATTTGCAAAATGGCCTGGAAAAAATCTCTCTTTGCATTGGCGAGCTCCTGGATGGATTAGAACAACAACTTACTCATCAAAAAACAAAACGTGCACTTTCCACTTTTGTTCCTCAGCAGGTTATCAACAATTTGATCGAGGGCAAAGACGTTGATCAACAAGATAGTGGCATTCTTTTAATGCTCGATTTGCGTGACAGTACTCGCATCACTGGAATTATTGGAGCAGATGCTTGGATTAAGCACATTGAAACAATCAGGCCTGATATTGAAATGTTGGCCGCCAAATATCGCTTTAAATTGCAAAATATCCAATGGGATGCTTTCTATTTCACTCTGTCGTCAACCGGAAATAACCAAGACTATGTCGATGGTCTTTGTTTGGCACAAGAACTAAAACGGTACATCCATAATTATTACATCGCTGTTTTATATAAAATCAGCAGCTACACTCCCGCTTCCAAATATAGCTCTCGCATCTGTCTCACTTTTGGCGATACCTCGCGCGGTCTTGCCCCTGCTGGTGGCGAGAAATATTGGACGATCAAGGGCGTGGCCATGGCCGAAATTGTAAAACTCGAAAGCCTGTGCAAAAAACTCCCCGGTGAGATCTTTGCAACAGGAAGCTATTTCAATGTTTCGCACGATCCAAATTGGAAAGAGACAGGTCAAAAGCACCCGAGTAGTTGCGAAAATGTTTACTCCTTAAATGATCAAAATAGTTTAGTTGGTTTTTCGGAAATTCCCCCTAAGAAGCTCGCCTCATAATCCGATAAGTAAGTACCTAAAAAGATGAAACCTAAGGTTTGGCATGAATTTTAAAGGCCCAGAAGATTTGCTTTTGAAATGGAAGGAATTATGCCAATCGCAATATTCATTGAAAAATTTGCAAGGCCCTACGATTGGTCTCGAACTCGAGTTTTTTTTATTAGATCAAAATGACTTGCCTGTCGGGCTGAGCAAATCACAAGAATATTTTTCTCAGCTTCGAAAATACCATGCTGATTTAAAACAAACTGTGAACTATGAAGAAGAAATCCTGGCAGAAAAAAAATGCATTTCTCGAGTGAAATTGCCCACGTCTGATGTGGCCTGGACATCCGTTAGCTACGAATACCCGCCTCATTTTTTAGAACTTTCACTTTCATATCATGGAAGCTTGAATAAATTGCATGAGGAACTGCAGAACACCCTCGGCTTTTTGCAAGAATGTGCCAAGGGATTAAATTTAAAATTGGGCCTTTGTCCCATCCTCGACAAAAGACAAATCGCGGCGATAGAGAGAATCGACAATAAGGCACAAAAAGAATTGCGCGCCAGTCGGATTCGCATGATCAATGAAGGACCACATAAAGGCGAGGAGCATTGGGCCGATTTTCCTTCCTTTTTGGCCGCAACTCATATCCATGTCGCCGGTCATCGCTGGTGGGAAAATGAAAAATTTGTAGAGAATCTTTATCGACTTGAACCGCACCTCATGCTTGAGGCCAATGGCATGACCTTCAAAGAGCGATGGAATCATTATCAAAAGGTTTTTTATAATTTCCCTCTCTTGGGATTTCCCCATGTAAAGAATTGGAGCATGAAATGGTGGTTTGAGCAGCTTTTCAATCTTTCATACCAAACGCAAAAGTCGAGCATTGCCACCATTCACAATCTAAACAAACTTCGTGATTTGCAAGTCATCCGTCCGCGCGCTATTGGCACTATTGAATTTCGTTCGGATTCTGCCCAAAGTACTCCGGAAAAAGTCATGCACCTTGCCGCTCTTCGCTTTGGCCAATATCTTGTGGCCGAGGAAAATTTTGATCACACTCTTCCCTCTTTACCGAATTATGAAAAATCTGAAACTTTATGGCATGAGCAGATGAATTCAAATTGCATTCTCAAGCCAGAACTAAAGGAAGATATCTTTGCTTTGATCCATAAAAAATTATCCGAACGTGGCAATGGTGATGAAAAATTTTTAAAAATGCATAAAGCAGGAAAAACATCGTGAAAAAAGATATTAACAATAAAAACATTATCCGAGGTCTTTTGCGAGAGGCGCTTTTTTTGGACTTAGAAGTTCAGGTGGAACTCGATGGCGAACGCTTGCATGGCCGTATTGTCGAACTGAATCCAAGCGAGGAAGAAACTCTTTTGATCTTTATCAACGGTGAAAAAGAAATTTCGAAAGATTTCAATACGATTGTTAAAGGTAACATCTTTTTCAAAAATTTTGTTGCCGCCTTTTCAACTTATGCCGCTTTTTGGCGCATGCCTTTTTTAATGTTGGCCGCTCCCAAGGAAATTGTCCTTTCTAATGAACGCAGTAGCTTTCGCTTCTATCTCGAAGGCGAGACCCTGACATGGTCTCGAGTTCTTCTGAGTGACGGAAAAAATCATATCGGAGCAACTTTCAAACCAGTCAATCTTTCAAGCAAAGGAATTGGTGGCGAATTAAATTTCCCTGCTGAATTTAACTTGAAACCAAACTGCATGATCACTGGCCATTATTGGTATAACAACCAATGGATAAAAATACACGGTCCTATTCGCTCGGTGCGACAGCTCACGCCTCTTCATGATGAAACTATTTTTTGCATGATTGGGATTGAAAATGAACCGAGCAAAGTCGCCCTCAATTCGACTCTCACGATGCAAATTGAGAAACGAAAAGAAAATCGCACAGAATGTCTGCTTGAAATAGATTTTCATGGTTTAGTTGAAATAAATAAACAACTCAAACTCAGACTTATCAATGTTTCTGTCAGTGGATTCTTGATAGAGGAATCCGACCCTTTGATCCAGGATATGCTTATCTCCAGCAAAATTATTCGACGTGATAGCTCTAGTCTGCAGGCAAGCTTGGTTTCTTATAGCAAAAATCAATTTCGTTTTCAGTGGATTGAAGGCATCGAAAGTGACCGCTTGAAGTGGCTCAAAGAAATTTCAAAATTCATCGGTGCCGATATTGATCCTCAGGCCATTCGACGCGAAGATATTTTATCCTTGTTTTGCCAATCTGGCGCCTTGAGTGATCAATATGTAAAAGAGCAACGCCCTCTCGCCAAGGAAATTTTGACTTCTCTTCGACTTAGCAACCTTTCTGAGCCATGGATCTTTCGCTGGACCAACAGGGATGAAGAGGGAAAGGCGAAGGCCTATGTCAGTGCCATGAAGACTGGCGATAATTCCTGGTCACTCATTGATTTAGTCAGTGATCGCTATGCCAATAAAATGGCAACTGATTTTTTGCCGAAGTTTTTCGTCGCCATGATGGAATTTTCAGTAAAACTAAATCCCTGCCCAAAACATTTCACGGCGTGGGTCCATGGTCATAAATTTTTTAAAACCTTTGATAGCTATCTTCATTCGGAAGGAAAAGAACACGTCTTAGCAGAGTCTTTCATGATGTATTCACGCTTAAAAACGCATGAAGTTCTCAAGATCGACAACACTTGGAAAAAAACACAAATCAAGTGTCACGAATATATACAAATTGGCGAGGTTCGCAATGAATTGCATAAAGAAGGCCTGCTAGAATTCGCCGATCTTATGGACT
>JAHFAA010000597.1 GCA_023250775.1 Bdellovibrionales bacterium | reverse complement strand
CTATAAGTCAGCGGACAACCGATGAACAAGGGTTGGCCGAGAGTCCCAAAATGCAGTCTGCCCAAAAGTTCGACAGGCAAATTTTCATAGATTTTCGGGTTAGATCCCTCCGTATTTTCACTTACTCTCTTTTCAAGTTTTCAACCTTTATCCACTCATCTGGCTCAAAGATCACACCATAAAGCATCTCCCAATTTTTCAATTGAACAGGGAAGAACGTGTGCAAACTCTTTATGTACTCCCATAATCTTGAGATTGTTTCGTGAGCCCGAACAAACGCTCTTCTAAATGATGAACAACCTAGAGCCTGAAGCTGATCAACTAAAAAGGCCAACATCATCAGATGAGCCATATTCACTGATAGATTTTTATAACCGTGACCGAAGTTATGCTCAAATTCATAACCCTGGTTTTTTAACGTGTTAAACGTTTCATTTTCAATTTTCCATCTTGTACGCCCAGCCCTTGCAAACTCCTCGCAGTTGGAGTCAAAAATTGAAAGATCTGTGACCCACGAGTAGTGAACTCTTTTTTCTTTTAAAACCCCATGCTTACCCACCCACTGAATCGTCTCCACAAAATCTAAAAAATTAACAGCTCTTTTTACATCTGCATTTGCTAATAATATTTGGTTCGTGAAGCGATACTCTCTGATCCTTTTTTTCTTAACCTTATCGCCAATCTCATCTTCTTTGACGACGGTTCTGATTTGATTAAGCGTCTCCCATTTCTCTATCCCCTTAAAAAGCGTCTCATGCGACCCTGGCTTGACTGACAAGATGTAGTTCATACCCATTATTTCTAAAATATCAAGATTGGGCAGTGTCGCGTGGAGAGCGTCAGTGAGTAAAATAGTTTTTAACTTTGGGTGGTCTTCCCTGAACTTTAATAAAAAACGCTTCATTGCGTTTCTTTCACAATCATTTTTGGTCCTGCCATCTTGTTTTTGAATCGCCTCAGGACAAACAGGAATCACATTTTTATTGCCAGGCTTTACAATGGCCCCGCAGAGCATCTGGTGATGGTAAAGCTCTTCGGTCTCGCTATCTCGAACCTTTTTTACAAGGCACTGCTCACAACATATAGAATCAGATGAATAATACCCAGTGCCATCCACTGACAAAAGATAGTGGCCACTCCAAATAGAAAACTCATTAGCTAAAATATTTGATCTCTGAGCCCTAGCAAAAATTTTTTTAAAACAAGGCCTGAGCTCTTCAGTTTCAACCTCATCGACTACTTCGCGCATCCGCGTATCACTGGGTATTCGTTCAACGCCAAAAAGACCTTTCATATTTGAAAAATTTCTCTTATCCTTCATCTCTGTTTCAAAGTTCAAAAGTGATGGAAATTTTAGAGAATACATCGCAAATCCAGAAATCAAAAAATCTTCCATCGGAATTTCAATTCGCAGCGGATCTCGGCGATCACTGAACTGGCTGAATTGATCCTTAAGCGAACGTATTAAATCGTCAGCCTTTAAACTTGTACCCCCACTCATAAACCCCTCCCTTGGTCTAGTTAAACTCCAAGGTAAAAGCTTATGCGAAGCAGTACTTCACGAAAAGATTTTTCTTAAACCACCTCCAAACCCGCTTCTACATTACGGTTTATTTCTGACCGGGAACTGCTGTACTGATTCCAGAGTAATGCCGTTCACTTTTAAGGCTGTAATTTGTTAGCAGAAGTGCCCTGGGCAGTCACAATGTTATAATTTCATTGGTTCTTTGTTATTTTCCGTGATTCTCAATGTTCAAAGGTATTTAGATAAGAAACGAGCCATAGACATTCCCCAACCCGTTGTTATTGTTTGATTTACGAGAAAAAACTTTAACATCTGGGGGAAACATCATGGCTCAGTCAGACCATATCTTGAATCGCTTGTGTGATCTACAAGAAACAAACTTTGAAGTGGTGGATGTTCAGGTCAAAGACATTGAAATTATCTGGCGAATCAAGCACCGGGAGGAGGCATTTTATATCTGCTCTCGGTGCGGGGAAAAATGTTTCTCTGCTCATGATAAAGAGTGGATCGAACTTGACGATATTCCTTTTGGAAATAAAAGATCTATTTGGAAGGTAAAACGGGCCAGAATTCTTTGCACCTGCACAAATTTTGTCCGAGTTGAAAAGATTTCGTTTAGATCAAGTCATCATCATCTGACAAAAAGATTTGTCGATTATATTGAACAAGTTCTCTGCACCAAGATGTTCACAGTTAGCGACGTCACAAGGCTTTTTGGTCTTGACTACGGGACGGTCTACAAGATTGATCATGAAGTTTTACTGCGCCTCATACAACAGGTTGGAATCCCTGACCCGATTAATATCGCCGTTGATGAGAAGAGCTTCAAGAAAGGGCACAATTACGTCACCATTGTCACTGATTGCGATATTAAAAAAGTGATCTGGGTTTCTGAGGGAAATGAGAAAAAGAGTCTTGATCAATTCTTTCAAATCCTAGGCCCAGAGCGGTGTTCAAAGATCAAGACTGTGAGCAAAGATCTCTGGCAGCCATACTCTCTGAGTTGCCAGGAGTTTATACCCCAAGCTCTTGAGGTAGCTGACCCCTTTCACGTGGTAAAGCGTCTTAACGAAGCTATTGATAAGTCCAGGAAGGAGCTAAGTGTCGGATCTGAGTTACAGGTGTCAAAAAGAAAAGTAATCTCCAATATGCAATGGGTACTCAGATATAAACAAGAAAATATGAGCGAAAAACATCTAGAAAGCTTAGAACACTTAGCAAAAATAAATGAGCCCCTTTATAAAGCGTATCTTCATAAAGAAATGTTTTTTGAGTTCTTCACTTTTAAACCCAGCGAAGTAAAAGGAGCCGAAGATTTTTTAATTAAGTGGATCGTTGAGGCATATAAAATTGGTCTTGTGGCGCTCCAGGAGTTCGCTCTCTACATCGAACGAAATACGAAGGTCTTACTTAACATTGTTTTAACCCAACGAAGCTCGGCCATCTCAGAGGGAATTAATCGAAAAATATCGGTAATAAAAGGCATGGCCTACGGGTACCGATGCCTTCAATATTTTATGCTCAAAATAATGCAGAGATGTGGGGTTTTGGGTTCCTTATGGACCCCCGCAGCATCATGAAATCACCCACACGGCATCACAAAGAGTCTGGCCGGATATCAATATGTCCGACCAGCAAAATACGGACAGATCCGGACAGTCAAAATGATCATA
>JAHFAA010000471.1 GCA_023250775.1 Bdellovibrionales bacterium | reverse complement strand
TTCTGTCATTCCCAGGATATATGCTAAAATATCTCAAAATTAACTCACTGAGGGCAAAGATGCGCAAGTTGATGGCCACAATCCGCCACGTGGATTGCGAACAAAAAACACTCACGAAATTTTTGCAGAGATATTTAACACCAGGTTCACGTGTCTTGGATGTCGGTTGCGGGTATGGGCGCAATCTAGAACTGGGGAAGTCCGCCGGAATGCAAATGTATGGAGTTGATAGGAATCCACAGTCTATTTCGGAAAATAGACGCAAAGGCTTTGTCGTTTACAATGCTGATGAATTTGAAAAAATACCTGATGAGCAGTACGACTGTTTGATCATGTCCCATATCGTTGAGCATTTTGCTCCGGACGATCTCATTTTATTTTTAGAAAAATATATAAAACGATTGAAACCCCACGGTATGCTTTTGATAGCTACACCTTTTTATTCAAGTTATTTCTTTAATGACCTGGATCATATGAAGCCCTATCAGCCTCATTCTTTCATGCAATTTTTCTGTGCAACCGATCAACAAATATTTTATCAATCGCCCTTTAGATTGGAGTTAGTTGATATTCGATTTCCGCGGGCGCCATTACGCTTAGGCGAAGCATACCGTGGGAAATATATAAGGTCCTGGGACAGGTATCTCATTTTTTTGACTGAGACTTTTTTTGCCGGAATTTATCGGCTCTCTTGTGGTCAGATCGGGCGCAAGGATCGCTGGCTTGGGATGTTTCGTCTGGTCTCGTAGTCCCTAAAAATTCAGTAACCGTTTTCCAAGACGCATGGCCAGTTTCATGGCAGAAGGCGCTCTTTGGTAATAACGCCAGAATCGTGTTTCTTTGGGGTTTTCATAGAGGAGTTCACAGCAATTGACCGTCTGGCACGGACCGCCAACTTTTTCAAACTGTCTATTTTCCACCAGAGAAATTAAATTTTTCCTCTTCGGTTGGTCCATAAGGGACGACAGAGATTCTGTTCCGACATTACCTATTTTGATTTCATTTTTTGCGTCAAAACAACAGAGATACCAAGTTCCATCTGGCGCAATGAAAGCTTCATGTTTTATGCGTTCAAGCAATGGGCAGGTGTATTGGCGGTAATCTATTTTGCGATTTTGCCATTGTCCCCTTTCCGCCCAGCCAAAACATTGTTTAATTTCCTGAAGCAAATCCATCGTAGGATCAAGACATGGCGACCACAATTCTTTAATCTTTTCAAATTCGTTTTCGAAATTGCTTGGTGGCGTTTCTGTTGCCCTACTTGGTGAGACATTCATATTGGCCTGGATTGTTTTGACATAACGCTCATAAGTAATTACATGCATGGTCAAGGGAATTTTGGTGCCAGACTCATTTCGAATCCGCAAAAAGTATTCAATATTTTCCTTGGCCTTTGTCAGGTTGCCTTTTTTCACAGCTCTGTAGTGTTCTTCATCATATCCATCAATATTGCATTCAAGTCTGTCGACAAGTTGCTCTTTCACTAAAGTTTCTGCAATGGATTGCTTCATTGTTAAGAAATTGGTGAAAATGATAATGTTTGATTGAGGGCGGTACTTGCGAATCATTCGAAGACAGTCGATGGCCTGAGGATTGATAAAGCAGTCGCCGTTTTCACCACAGGAAAAATCCTTAATGTGATCAAGCCTTGGGTCTTTGGACATATCGATGAGTAGCTTTTCGACCAGGGCCGATGTCATATGTTTTTTTGCTCCGTCTGCCCCCCGGACCTCGGGGCAGAAAATACAATCAGCACTGCACACTGTAGTAAGAGACAGGTTGATTCTATGAATATCACAATCCAAATTCTGCGGGAGCATTTATTAATCTCCGAGTATCAAGGTAGCTCATCTCTATCTTACGCGGTTATCGAGAAACCATCAATCGCCAGAAATCAGCACAAATTGTATACTTAAAAATGTACGCATGAAGTATGATTTTAGGATGCAGAGTTCGTCTAAAACCCGTCAAGCCTTTCTCAATTTTTTGACTACCATGTTTAAGGTTCCTTTTTCGGTGGTTCTTGGCTTTATTGCCATGCCTTTATTGTTGAAATGGTTGGGTGATGACCGCCTTGGAATGATGAAAGTTTTACTCGAATCTGTCGCCTATATGGGATTGCTGGATTTGGGGTTGTCCATGGCGCTTCCCACTGTGTTGGCAAAGGTTTGTGGTGAAGAAAAAACCGAAGAGATAAAAAAAGTCGTTCAGGTGAGCATTTTGGCCTACCTTAAGATTTTGCCACTGATTCTTTTAAGCAGCATCGGATTATTTTTTCTCCTGACCAAGATGGTGCATATCCCAGAGAATTTATCGGGAGAAGTTTTGTGGTGTTTTGTTTTAATCATAGTCAGTTTTCTCTTTTTTCCTCTAAATCCTTTTCGCGTTCTTCTTGAGGTCAAGCAGAGGGCGGATATTGTAAACTTGATTATCCTTGGCCAGTTCGTGATTACCACCGTTTTAAATCTAGTTTTTGCTAAGTTAGGGTTCGGTCTTGTGGGGCAGGGGATGGCCTATCTTTCGGCCGTGATTTTTTCATATGTGCTTTTTTATGTGTTTGCCAGTCGCTATCTTGAAAAACCATTTCATGAAATTTTTAAGGCCGCTAAGCATAAAGAAGTTCAAGAACAGCTGTGGAGGCCACGAGGGAAAAGCATTCTATTACAGGTATTCAACTTACTTGGTTTGTGTACTGATAATGTGGTTGTTGGAGTTGTTCTTGCTCCCAAAATGGTAGTTCCCTTCATCCTGACTCAAAAGCTGGCCCTGACTGCCCAGGGACAACTTAGTGGAGTTGGAAATTCTGTTTGGGCCTCGGTCGTGGATCTTTTTCACAAAGGTGAATTAGAGAATTTTCGCTCAAAAATTTTAGAAATTAATAAAATTATCGTTATTGCCGGAGTGGCCGCGATGGTTTCAATCGCAACCTTCAATAGACCTTTTTTAACATTGTGGGTAGGGGAGGCATATTACGGAGGGGCCTTGTTGAATTACGGTGTCTGTGCTTTTGTGATTTTTAATTCGATTCTTTCATTTTGGGGGCTGATTTTGGTTGGAACAGGCAATCTCTCTCATCTGGTTACCCCTACGATCGTTGGCTCTCTTGTTAACATCATAGTCAGTATTTTTCTCACGATAAAAATTGGAATTGCAGGACCTATTCTTGGAAGTTTGACCGCCTTTGTTTTTACCGTTCCTTGG
>JAHFAA010000470.1 GCA_023250775.1 Bdellovibrionales bacterium | reverse complement strand
ATAAGGGAAAAATCCCCTCTTAAGACTAAGATTAACCGGAATAAAGAGTAGGAGCAATTGACCTTTCACTGGACAAATTTGCTCAGAGTGCACTTACCAGAGTACTTTAGTTGATCAATTAATGATGTGAATAATATTGCGTGGACCAAAATCGCAATTTAAACAACGGGCCATTTCCTCAATTAGTAGACTGTTACAGTCTGGGCGATGAGAAAAACACAGTTTAATGCCACATTTAGGGCAGATTTCAATCTGTTTCTTCACCTCGTCAGCAGTGCCAGAATACTTCTCATAACACTCGAACTCGAAATCCTTAACGCTACTTTCTTTAAGACTCATTTGGATGTCACCTCTGTTGCAGGACAGGTTGCCTCCTCTTTCGTCAAGCTAGCGTGAATATTTAAGAAAAGTATTTTAAAATGCCCTAGCATTGCAAATATTTCCGCGGAAAATGCTTCCGAGCGGATAAACTAAACTAATCTGGAACAAAAGGATTTCTCTATGGCCTCCATTTTTACCAAAATCATTAATGGTGAAATTCCCTGCTACAAGATAATGGAAGATGAATTAACTTTCTCTCTCTTGACCATTCAACCGATTCAGCTTGGCCACACCTTAATAGTGCCGAAGATTGAAGTCGACCATCACCTCGATTGTCCTGAGCCTCACTACTCCCGTGTTTTTCAAAATGCCCAAAAAATTGGTAAGGCGATCATGCAGGCCACCAAGTGTAAACGGATTGGCACCTCTATTATTGGCCTTGAGGTTCCCCACTTTCACTATCACCTCCTGCCTATTTGGTCGCCGGAAGATATGGATTTCCGCAAGGCCAAGTCCCGGAGTGAAAAAGAAATGAAAGAGATGTGTGAAAAGATTCGTTCGTTTCTCTAATTGCTTTCGAGTGTAATGTAATGGCCTTGATGCTTTCGCATATTGATCACGCCTTTATCTAAAATCAGGTACTGGCCCTTGATTCCAATTAAAGTTCCGCTGATTTTATTTTTTTTATCCAGATCAAAACTCGTCACCTTTGATAATTTACTGAGCTGGGGATAGTGGAAATACTGACTGACCGATTCCACTTCCTCTCCCTCTAAATCATCCACCAGATTGGCGAATTCGAGATAAAGTTCCTCGCGCACCTCAATCAAATCGCGATCGTCTGAAATTTCCCCCAGCAACATCTGCTGCCAGCTAGTTTTATCTGGAAGCACTTTGCTCACTTCAAATTCCATCAATCCCGCTTGGTAGCGAGAAGGAAAGCGTAAAATCGGCAGGGCCTCAACCGCCCCTTGGTCCATCCAACGTGTTTCACAGCGATCCTGACCGGTCACTCCCACCTTAATATGATTGGTGCGCGCCAGATACAGAACATAAGGAACCATGCAATGCTCTTCTCCCCACTTCATATCGCGACAGGTCCCCTTGGCGTAATGACATTGTTGTGGTTTCACAATACACATATCACACTCAGGCAAACTCATGTAGGCCTTGTAACCATAACCTTGTCCATAACTTTTTTTGATTAATTCTCCGGTGGAGACACAATTGATCCGGCCTTCATATTTAATAGTCAGCTCTTTCCCCAGCAGAGGGTTCATCGCCACCAGGTTTTTACCTAGAGGAAGATGGTACTGGACCGTCTCACCGTTGGTGGTTTGCATTTTTAAAATATTGCCTTCGTAGCGCATTCTTTAGGCCTTGTGATATTTTTTTGGACGCCGGCGATCTGGAAAACACTCTTTGCAGATTACACACCGGAGTCCATCGCATTGTCTTGACGGACAACATTGTCGACCAAAATAAATAAAACGCAAATGAAGTTTTCCCCAAGATTCTGGAGCAAAAAGTTTTTTCAAATCTTTCTCAGTTTGCTCGACGCTCTCACCCGAGGTCAATTCCCATTGTTGTGCCAGGCGATGAATATGCGTGTCGACGGGAAAGGCCGGTTGCTGAAAGGCCTGGGACATCACCACCGAAGCGGTTTTGTGTCCGACACCTGGCAAGGCCTCCAGATCAGCAAAACTGTCAGGTACCTGCCCCGCGTGTTTCTCTACAATAATTTTCGAAAGATCATAAATTGCTTGAGCTTTTCGTGGCGCCAAACCACAGGAACGCACGATTTTGTCAATCTCCGACACTGACAGCTTCACCATCGCCTTAGGCGTTTTGGCGCGAGCAAATAATATTGGCGTGACTTTATTTACACGTTCATCAGTGCAACGAGCGGAAAGCAACACGGCAATAAGCAGCGTATAGGCATCTTCATGCTGGAGAGGAATCGGGGTTTCTGGAAAAAGTTGCGCCAGTCTTTTTTCTATATACTGGGCGCGTTTTAGTCTCGTCATGGACAAATAGTTACCACGCTCCGCTGGGAGGGGTCAAAAAATGCCTGAATTCGCTCTTCTGGGCCGGCAGGCCTTTTGCAAAAGTACTAAGCAGGGGAGGCCAAGGATAGGCCGAAACGTAATCTAAGGACGGAATATGCGAACAGAATTCATCAAAAGGGGCATCTTGTTTACGTTACTTTTGATTTGGGGCGCTCGCCCCATGCTCCCTTCACTCTTGCATCAGAATGAAATAAAATCGCAGCTTCCCGAAAATCCACTCAGCAACCTTCGAGATTGGATTGTCACCACCGAAACTAAACTGAAGACCTTACCTATTCGAGACCGTGAAAATTTTCTTAAACATCTTGAAGGTATAAAAGTAAATTTTGCCAAATTAATCCAAGTCCCCTTGCAAAACGAGTCAGCTGAAGATTTTCTAGATGGACCTGAAGCCGATCACTTTTATCAGAGTCTCGAAAGACTTTTTAAAGAAAAAATTCGGCTGGAAAAGAATATTGTGCGAAATCTCGAAACTTATGGACTGAAAGTCTAGTGTTCATTGTGCTTGAGACAGGCCATAATTAGAGCATGAAATCAGTACAACTCATTTTGGCCTCAGAATCGGCCTATCGTCGCGAGCTCCTGTCTCGCCTCGCCGTTCCCTTTGAATGCCAATCTTCAAATATTGATGAAGAAGAAATTAAACGAAAGTTTACCGCGCAGCAATTTTCCCCCACGCAAATTGCTCAGGGACTCGCCTTGGCAAAGTGTCAGGCCGTTGCAAAAGAAAATAAGGAGGCCACTGTCATCGGCTCTGACCAGTTAGTCGAATGGAAAGGAAATATTCTGGGAAAACCTCACACTATTCATGCG
>JAHFAA010000469.1 GCA_023250775.1 Bdellovibrionales bacterium | reverse complement strand
ACGCACAATACGCCGCTGATCTCATCCTGACAGATATTATCGATCAGGTGCACTTCTATCTCGATAAGAAACATGAAAAAAACGTGATCAAAAACTTGAAAGCGGCCTTGGCCGGAAAACCGCTTGAGAATTTTCTTAAATGGAATGCCGCGATCGAGCGGGAGTCGGGAAAATCCACCAACCTTCGTCGCGCACTCTCAAAAGTCGTGGTCCAGCTTTATGATGTGCAGGGAAATCCTCTGCCTTTTAAACTTGATCTGCTTCGCTCCGGGCGTTTTTCCCGCTATGAACGCCAACGTCGTGCCAACCAATATGCGGAACTGCTCAACAATCCTGAAGGAAAAAAAATCCTTCTTTATATAACGCTTGATCGACACAAGGCCCTTTTGCGCGGTGATGATCTGGGAATTTTTCCAACCGCCAGACCAACCGTCAGCAAATATCTTGTGCATAAACACGATTTCAACACTGATTACAAAGAAAAATTTTACCGTGAATATTTTAAAATTATGCAGGCGCAAGAAGAGATTGATCACAAAGCATTGCCCGCAAAATCACGGGTCAATTTTAAATATCGCTTTCACGCAGCACGGGCAAAACCGCTCTTAATTCGTGCCAAATTGGGAAGTGAGAGAGAATTCAAGTCTGAAACAGCTCAGTTATTCAATACCATTCATCACCTTCCCAACAAGGAAGCCCTTCTTCTCTATCTAAAAAGTGAATTGGAAACAAAATACAAAATCGCGGTACCCACTGTAAATGGCTTTGGCCTAAAACACATTCTGCTGACCCCCAGTTTTATCCATCTCCATCGTAAACTTCTCATTCCCATGATCAAGGAATTTACCTACGTCTATCTTTTTAGCAGCGGTGACATGGAATATTTCCTGCACTTGCGAAAATGGGTTCGCACACACTACAAAGAAATGAACCAACTGGCGCGAGAAAAAGGTCTGCCTTTTACCATCCCCTACCGTGGAATTTTTCTCCCTCATGTCGCGGAAGTAGTCGAAAATTTTGCAGTAATGCAACAGCTTTTTCCCAATAATCCTTGGGATAAAGATTTGCCCGTGATCTATGATGCCAAAGGCAATCCGGTTTATCTAAAAGATGCCGGCATTCGCATGATTTTAAAGGCCCGTGATTATCTAAAAAAAATAACCAGCATTGAAAATGTTTCAAGCATTATCGTCGGCGGGCTCGTCTACGCCGCAACAGGAAATCCCATGATTTCGGCCATGGCCGGTTCGGTGGTTCGCGATGCTGTCATGGCCGCAAAGTACGATATTAAATTTATGGACATTCTCCCCACCATGCTCAAAAACGTCGCCGTCTCGGCCATTTTGGGGGCCGGTTTCACCTCGGGGCGTTTGGCAGAACAGATCATCTTAGGTGGAATTGTTGGTGCCGCGGAATCTGTGGCGATTAATCGGCGAGTTGATGTGGGTGCCATCGTTGGCGCCATTCAAGGAATTGTGCTGGGCCTTCTTCCCAGACAGATCGCTCATCCGACTCTGGCGGGACTCTCCACTGATATCGCTTTCAAAAATGCCTTAATTGAACTCCTCGAAACCTCGGTCTATCGCGGTGTCGATGGATTGATTGTCAGTGTGGTCACGAAAGAAGATGCGCTTGAGGGAATGGGCAAAGGCCTGATCTACGGCCTTGGTGAGGCGGGACTTAAAATCGCCCTCTATGGTTATCGATATCGGCCAAATGTTACTCAAGCCGATCTTGATGCCGAGAACCAATTTCAAAATACGCCTGGAGTCGGCGTGGGACATTACGATCTCACCATGCAAACCGTGGATGATACCTTTTTTAGAACTGGCGGCATTATTCAAATGTATTTCGACCGACCATTCACCTTAGGAAATCAAATTCTCATGAATGACGGCAGTACCGGAGACGTCGATACCGAATCCCATGAGATGAGTCACAGGTCGCAAAATAGAACCTTCGGGATTATCGGCTTCAACACCCGCTATATTATGGAGTTTTTCAACCATGGAAACAGCGGGACAGCTGAGGGCGGTAATATCTTTGAAAATTACCGCTTCCTCAGCGACACATTTCCCGACTCAGCTGCCCCGCTGGACGCTCTCGCCGGCACCCCCGTAGGCATGCAGGCCATCGAGGGAGGTGTGGGAACTGCTGGCGGAGTCATCGGCCATTAAGCACTTTCCTGCTGATGGATTCCCCTAAACGGCTGGCCCGTAATATTGAGAATGTGCTTGGGGAAATTGTCGAGGATGTAACCCATGACATCTCTTACTGAAATGACGGCAACTGGATGATTATTTTCATCCACAATCGGCACATGTCGATATCCACCCACGTGCATGTTATTCATGGCGTAGGCGATCATGTCCCTCTTCTGCAGCGCCATTGGATCAATTGTCATGACATCACTTACCGGCGTTGTTTCCCATCTCGGAATCTTTCCGATCACTCGAAATAAAATATCACGTTCCGTTAAAATGCCCACCAGTTGGAAATACTCAGAAACGACAAGCACCGAGCCTATTCTTTTCTCCTGCATTATTTCCAAAACCATTTCCAAAGGAGTTTCTTCGCTTACACAAACAGGCGGAGATAATTTCAAACTGCTTAGCGGCAGCTCGAATTTTGTTGAAGAGAGGCTAAGTATTTCCTCGTAATCTTCATCCTGCTGCAAGCGAAGCAGATCTTCATTAACCATGTCATCCATATATTACCCCCTGCTTCAGGTTCAATTATTGTCATCATAGCACTTTCAGAGGGGGGCGAAGCTCCGCTAACCTTACGTACGGCCATTGTCTAAGAGCATTCCTGACGAGTGTAATACTACTTAGATACGACATTAAAAGTCGCGGTGGCCATGGCCACGGGAGCTTTCTCTTTTTTTCGGTTGTTTTGTCGGTAAAGATAGGCATGAACAACACAGAGGCGTTTTCCTCGAAAGACCACGCGTGAATGGCCAATCAATTTATCTCCCACATCAAGGGGTTTAAAATAATTTACTTTTAATTCTACCGTCGAGCAAAAATCGTCTTTTTTAAGCGTAGAAAAAACCGCCACACCACAGGCAAAATCAAAAAAACCTGAGACCACTCCTCCATGCACCCGACCTGCGGGAGAAAGATGATCTTCTCGAAGCGTGAGAGCAACTTTACCTTCGAATTTTTTCTTACTCACGCTCATGACCTTATATCCCAACCATTCGCCATATTTATCTGG
>JAHFAA010000468.1 GCA_023250775.1 Bdellovibrionales bacterium | reverse complement strand
TGACTTCTTTGAGAACTCTATCGCTGCCGGATTCCACTGAAAGGACAAGTTGGCGAACTCCTGCATTCCTTATTGCCTCCAGCATATTTCTATCAAGCGCATATAGGGCAAGAGAATTTTGAAAAACAACCTCGACCCCCAATTCAGGAAGTAAGTTAATTATTTTTAGCGCTCTTTTTTTATCCCCCATGAGATGGTCATCCTGAAAAATAAAAGTCCGCGCACCATATTGTTCCTTGAGACGTGTAAAATCTTCTTTGACTCGATCGACCGAATAGTATCGCATTGCTCGTCCGTGCACAGTATGAGACGAACAAAAGGAGCAGCGATGGGGGCATCCCCGCGATGTCATAATGTGAAAGTTTTTACTTTTCTCATTAACTCCGCCGTTATATGCCGTGATCGCAGGGTTCAAAGCATACTCATCAGAATTTGAAATGTCATAATCAAGAAAAGGTATTTCGTCGAGATTTGCAATAAAATCGAATTCAAATTTATACTTAGTATTGAGCTTTTCTCGTGTAATCCACGATGGGCTTTGCTGGAAATATTGCGATTTATTGTCGGCCTTAAGAAGGTTTAGCAGTGGTTTCTCGCCCTCACCGTAGCATAGGGCATCGAAGTCCTGAGAATCTCTGTAAATGTCATTGTACATATTAGTAGGTACGGCACCACCGCCAATAATGATTGCCTTTGGAAAGATAGCACGACAGCATCGCGCTATCTGCAATGCATTTTGATATGAAGGGGTAAAAAGGGCCGAAATTCCAATAATAGTTGGGGCGTACTCTTTCCAGGATTGTAAAACGTTCTCGAAAAATGCTCCAAAGGAAGAAAAGGCAAAATTTTCTACACTGTTCAAGGCAATATTAAAATCGATAAGTCTCGTTTCCACTTTGATGTATTTTTTGACGTACGCGCTTAACGCTAGCACGCTCAAGGGCATATCGGTGAGCACGGAGCCATAATATTTACCGTTTTTATGAACCGCTCTGGCATTGAAAGCAGGATTGATGAAACTATCAAATTTTAGGTGAGGAGGTACTATAAATAAAATTTTTTCCATAAAACAGTTTGTACGGTGTTAGGTATAAAAAAACTGCAATGGCACTTTTTGCAGTACAACCTTTATTGTAGCATTTTGGGTCAAAAATATGGTTCGGCAAAATTTTCACAAGGAGACCATTTGAAGGTAAGGTAAGGACGAATGGAGCACACATTTACTCCCTTAGAAATAACATTATAGGGTATAATCTAGGTGGAATAAATAAAGACTTGGCTAAAGGTAGCGCAGCTAAATTTTGCGGCCTCGAAAATTTTCCCACTGCAATCATAGACAGATAGCATAAGAACTATTACATAAGGCGTTGTCACCATGGAGATTCTATGAAGTTTTCTATTTTACTTATCGCGCTTTATTTATGTGCAAGTTCCTTCTCAGCTATGGCCAGCGAGGATGAAACACACTCGGTCAATCTTTCGCTCGAGGGACTGCCAACAAATTACTCAAAGGGCACCGTTTCGATTAGGGCCACGCGAATGCGCGATTTGGTTGTCACTCCACTTCTTCAAGAGCAGGCGGATTCGAATTTTTGGGTTGAGGTCCCTTCTGTTCCTGTCCTTATAACGGCAAAATATCTTTCTCTTGATCCCTTATCTTTTTTAGAAGGAAGCGTCTTAAGCTATTCTCAAGAAGAGTTTACTATTCCATTCAAAGCACCCATTCCAAAAGACACCAAAGCGCTGAAGATTATCAAGATTATCGACTTTCCTGAGTATCCGCCTGAACATGGCAGGGCCATCGGTTATAAGGATGAATTTTTTGTCTCCATGGGCCCTGGCTCTTCGCCCGAAGCTGAGCGAGGCCTTTCGGAAATGGTTGCCACGCATCTTGTGGAAAATGCCTGCTCCGATGCAGGAGATAATTCTTATGTCGTGGTGGATACTCTCAATGCTCGAGCAAGGGCCCAAGTCGAAGACGAAATTATCCGCCAACATTCTCCTGACTTTGATCAAGATACCATAGTCGAACCTCATTTCATTTTTCCTACTCACACCGTTCATGGGGGCTATATTTTCGAAGGTGACAACGTGAGTATCGGACTGTGGATTGAAGACGGTGCCGGTAACAAAATCGCAACGGCTGCCTCAAGCGGTCCAAAAAACATGATTCCCGAGTTGGTTGAAATCGCCGTGAATGCTCTGGCCAAAGAGGCCTGCGAAGGAAAACCCTGGGAAGGGACCATCACGGTCGAACAACACGATTCTGGTCATATTCCCGATGCCAGTGATCCTCGCAAACCCGGGGCCGATTTTACCAGCGATCTCTCTGTTACCTGCTCTTTTGTTGGCGATGAAGGCGATTGCACCGCCAATTCGGGCGGAAGTTTAATTGGCAATGGCGCCAGCATTGTCACCAATGCTTCCGGTGGTGGCGAGGCCTATGCCAGCGTTTCAGTGGTCAATGGTGAAGTATTCGTGAGCATCGGCATTTTCCGAATCAAGGGTTCACAATCCGTCAGTGTTGGTGGCGCTTCTTCCACTGCGCAGATTGAAGTCGATATCGGCCCCTTTAGCGCAAAACAAAAGGCCTCTGGAACTTCCGATTCCGAATCGGGCTCTTTCACCGAAGGCAAACGCACCATCTCTTGGAGTGCAAAACGTTAATCGGCTTCAAATAGGTGGCAATATCTGATTTAGTTGGAATGACTCAATTTAGATCAGATTCTATAAGCAAAAGATCATTGCCACACATGGATTATGAAGTTTATTAATACTGTCCGGTGACCACTTTTGAAATGCGATAATTGCGATTCGCAATCTGCCACCTCTTGAAAATCTGATCGTAATGTTCGTTAAGTTGTTTGGCCAGGCCCATCTTTTGTTCTTCAAAAAGTTGGAATTTTTCAAGATCTTTCCCACCAATATCATGTGCACTAATAAAAAGATCTTCGTTATATTTCATATCACGTTCAAAGCGATGGCGATTATTTGTCATCGCCATATGAAGGCTTGGAAGATCCTCATAGATATTGGGATCAATTTGCACGTAATCATTGAGATTGATATTTTTATAGGGCAATTTTACAGAAACGGGATCAATCAGTTTAACAGCGGAACTTACCGACGGCAGTGCAATTTCCTCTGAGACATTAGCAAAATGTTCCGTCGAGCGAGAATGAAAAAAATAAAAATTGAGTAAAAGGGAAAAGACCACAATCCCCCAAATACATT
>JAHFAA010000074.1 GCA_023250775.1 Bdellovibrionales bacterium | reverse complement strand
TGAGTGGAAATTATATCTACGAATACTCCTTAGGTTTTCCGGCAGCAGCCAACCCTGTAAGTCGGTCAACAATAAGCGGCTCTTCACGTTACGACTTGTATGATGTTCAATCTTGGAAACTCTAGTCTAGTAAAAGACATCGGAAATCATAAAAAAGGGCGGAGCAAATCCGCCCTTTTTATTTTATAATGGTGCCACTAACACAGTAGAAGGAGTGATTGTGGCCCAATATCAAACCGACATGCGTGACATTCATTTTAATTTATTCGAAGCCTATAAAGTTCATCAAACTTTGCCTGGGGTAGAGGAAGATGATCTCAAAGTCATTTTAAACGAGTACGACAAATTTGTGGCCAATGAAATTTTCCCGACCCGACGCCCTTCTGACCAAGAGGGCGTAAAATTGGTGAACGGAAAAGTTGTCGTGCCTGCATGCCTCAAGGTGGCCAAGCAAAAATTTTATGAAAATGGCTGGTTTGGTTTGGGGATGTCTGAAGAGGTGGGGGGGATGCCTGCACCTAATGCCATTCACATTGCCACGAGCAGTCTTGCCGCTGGCGCGCATGTTGCTTTTGATATGTTTGGGGGGCTAAGTCGCGCCGCTTTGAACGTGATCTTGGCCGTTGGGTCTGACGCTCAAAAAGCATTCTATACTGAAAAAATTATGTCGGGTGAATGGGGCGGAACCATGTGCTTAACCGAGGCCGGTGCCGGCAGTGACGTTGGTGCTGTGGCAACTGTCGCCACTCCTCTTGGTGGTGGAAAATATAAAATCAAAGGTACAAAGATTTTCATCAGTGCCGGCGAGAGTGAACTTTATAACAACAATATACACTTAGTTCTGGCGCGTACACCCAGCGCCCCTCAAGGGACAAAAGGCCTTTCTCTTTTTATTGTTCCGCGCTTCAAAATCAATGCCGATGGTTCTCTTGCCGGAAGCAATAATGTTGTGTGTACCAAGGTAGAAGAAAAAATGGGCATTCATGGTTCGCCCACCTGTGAGTTGAATTTCGGTTTGAATGGTGAGTGCGTAGGAGAGCTGATTGGAAAAGAATGTGACGGCATGACCAATATGTTCATTATGATGAATGAGGCGCGCTTGATGTGTGGCATGCAAGGAGAGTCTCAGGCCAACTTGGCCTATATGCTTACGTTGCAATACGCTCGCGAGCGTTCACAGTTCGCAAATGAACTATGCAAAATGCCTGATGTAAAACGAATGCTCGTGCGGATGCGCTCACTCTCTCGTGGAATGCGTGCGCTTCTTTTATATACTGCCAATTTATTTGATTTTGCCCATCAAGGTGATGCTGAGGCCGAGATGGAGTTGGCGTTGCTGACTCCCATTTGTAAGGCCTGGTGTACGGAAGAAGGTTTTAATGTGGCGGTGGAAGCGATCCAAGTTCATGGTGGCTACGGCTACTGCTCAGAGTATGGAATTGAGCAATTTGCTCGCGATATAAAAATTACCACCATCTACGAAGGGACCAATGGCATTCAGGCCATGGACTTTGTTATGCGAAAAATTTTGAAGGACAAAGGCGAGACGTTTAGAAAAGTTGGGAAAAAGATTGGGGTGTTGTTGGCGGGGCCTGCGGCCAAAGCCTGGCCTGGTGAATGTGCTCTCATCGCGAAAGGTCTTGGTCAGGCCGCCAAAGTTTTAGAAAAATTTGGTGAGGCCGCTTCTAAAAATAAATTTGAACATATCATGGAGCACACCTATAACTTTTTAATGTTCTCAGGCAATTTGGTGATCGCATGGAAATTATTGGAACATGCTGCTTTGGCCCATGAGAAGCTTGCGAACGCCGTTGGTGAAGATAAGGCCTACTACAATTCAAAAATTCAAGATTTCCGCTTCTTCTGCCAAAATCAGTTGTCTAAAAATGAAGGTCTTTATTACGCTATGTTCAATTCAGACTTTAACGTGACCTCTGTGGAGTTTTAAGATAACATTCCTCTAATTTGTAATTAAATTTGGCATTTTAATGAATTTTGATGAACTTTATCGGGAGATAGAGGAGTTCACGAGTAAAACCCATGGCAGTACTGATTATCACAAGGACACCCATTTTGTTCGGGGGCAACATCCTGGCGAATACGCGCCACTTTCTTATTTAAAGAAAAAGTCGCCCGATTACGACAATTTGAATGTTCTTTTATCTGTTGGTTTTATTCAGAACGCCTATAACTTTTTTGAACCAGCGGCCTTTTGCGACTGGTATGAAAAGCAGTTTGGTCGCAAGCTCTCGCGGCCTTACACCAATTCAATAATTATTTTAGAACTTCCCAACAATCACGTGGTCATTGAAACTCTTGAAACAGTCCACCGCTGCTATGAAAAATTGCGCCAAGAAAACATCATCATGAATGGTAAGAATTTACCAACTCAGATGGGTGAATGGTATGCCAAGGCCATTTTTGGATTGACCCAAGTGAAATCAACCTCGCAAAGGGGGTTCGATTTTTTTCTTGGGGACAAGCGTGTTGAAGTAAAAGTCCATTGGGCCGATCAGTCTTCACCCAAGGGAGTAAAAATCCGAAAGTCCTTGGTGGAACTCAGCGACTATTGCGTGATTGTGTATCTCACGAAAAACTTTTTAATTCGTGAACTGTGCCTGCTTGATTCTGATTTTGTGATCCGGAAATTTTCCGGCAAAGGGCACACCATGTTTTTAAAAGACCAAGATGTGTCTCAATATTTTTTCAGTCATTCGCATAAACAGAAAGAAAAGGTGGCGAATCCCACTGCCTTGCTGAAATACTCCACACCTACTTTGGCCATGAAACTGGCTGAATGGTATCCGACAGCTTAAAAAAGATTATAGCCAAGAACTCGACATTCGATATCGCCATTTCGAACGGGCTTTTTACAGGACGTTTTTAGGTGAATGTCTTTATGGATTTTTGGGTCACCGGCCAAGATGAAAGCGCGATAGCCTTTGAAATTATGCTTTAAGTGTTCACTAAAATTGATAAAAAGCTCGGCCGATTCTTCCGGTGTGCCCAAGCGCTCTCCATAGGGAGGATTGGTAACGATCACACCGGGAGGAGGACCTGGCGGTAAAACTTCCAGGGCATTACCTTCACTAAGGCGCACGGTTCGGTCAAGACCAAGGCGCGCCAGATTCTTTTTGGCCAAAATGAGTGAGTTAGGGTCTAGGTCACTGCCCCAGAGGATTCCTGACGGGATTTTTGTGAGAGATTTTTCACCCATAGTCACCTGGGTGTTGGCCCAATCTAGTAATGTCGCACTTAATTCAGAATTATTTTTGAACCATAAATGTTCGATAAAGTCGTAGGGGCGTCGACCTTTTACCCACTCGCGCAGTTTCAAAAATGACGGCGGAACATTGGCCAAAATCATGGCACTTTCAAGCAGAATGGTTCCCGTTCCCATAAAAGGGTCATAGAGGATTTCGGATTGTTTGCCAAAGCCGGCCCACATAACCATGGCGGCCGCGATATTTTCGCGCAAGGGGGCTTCGTGTCCTGGCGCGCGATAACCTCGATTAGAGAGAGGTACGCCAGATAGATCGACGTAAAAAGTCATCATGAAAGGGGCAATTTTGCTGGTATTGCGGGCCTCTTCAATTCGAATCAGAAAACTGATCTGGGCACTTTTCACATCCACTGTCGGGCGATTGCCTGTGACTTCTCGTAAACGATCCACCAGTCCGTCTTTAAAAATTTGCGTGGCCAGGAGTGAATTATTGAGAACATATTTGGCCTTCAGATCAAACAGCGTTGTGATTTTAAAAGTTTGGCGCCAGTCCATCCAGGATTCAAATTCGAAAGTGTGGGCCAGGTTGTAGAGGTCCTGGAGCTGGTTAATGGGCCATTGTCCGAGTTGGAGATATCCTCGACTGGCCAGGCGGGTGCTTAGTAAATAAGGAAGAAAGCTTTTGAGATCCGTATTGATCTTGATGCCGCCGTCATTGGCCTTCACACCAGTAAGGGAAGTGCCTAGCTGTTGGCGACATTCATCTTCAAGGAGGGATTCAAGACCTTTGGGACAAGAAAGAAAAAATTGGTTACTCATGATGCGATGTGTATTATTAAAAGTTGATCTTGGCAAGAAAGTAATGTTGTCATCATCTTGTGGCCAATGGGGTGCCATGCTATAGTGCCGCAAAATATCGTAGGAGAAGTATAATGAAACAAGATTTCAAGGTTAAAGACATCACGTTGGCCGATTGGGGCCGTAAAGAAATTCTCTTGGCCGAAACTGAGATGCCAGGACTCATGGCCTTGCGGAAAAAGTTTGGGCCACAAAAACCACTCAAAGGCGCCCGCGTTGCTGGTTGCCTCCATATGACAATCCAGACTGCTGTCTTAATTGAAACGCTGGTGGAACTGGGAGCTGAAGTTCGCTGGTCTTCTTGCAATATTTATTCAACTCAAGATCATGCTGCCGCGGCCATTGCTGCCAAAGGCATTCCTGTTTTCGCTTGGAAAGGCATGACCGAACCGGAATATGATTGGTGTATTGAGCAAACTCTGCGCTGGCCCAATGGTAAAGGGCTCAACATGATTTTGGATGATGGCGGCGATTTGACCAATATCGTCCATGACAAGCAACCGGAACTTCTAAAGGAAATTCGTGGTCTCTCAGAAGAAACGACTACAGGTGTTCATCGCCTTTACGAGCGCGTGAAACATGGAACACTCAAGGTTCCTGCCATCAACGTTAATGACTCTGTTACCAAGTCTAAATTCGACAACCTCTATGGTTGCCGTGAATCACTCATCGACGGTATTAAACGTGCCACCGATATCATGATTGCTGGAAAAGTCTGCGTTGTCGCCGGTTACGGTGATGTGGGCAAGGGCTGTGCTCAGTCTTTTGTGGGTCTAGGCGGCCGAGTGATTATTACCGAGATTGATCCAATCTGCGCGCTTCAGGCATCGATGGAAGGCTTTGATGTCATGACCATGGATGAGGCCGCGAAACTCGGCGATATTTTTGTCACCTCCACAGGTTGCATTGACGTTATCAATCACAAGCATCTCGATAATATGAAAGATGGTGCGATCGTTTGTAACATCGGTCACTTCAACGCTGAAATTGATGTCGAGCATTTGCACAAAAAATATAAAGAAACCAATATTAAACCTCAGGTTGATATGTACACTTCAACCAATGGCAGGAGAATCATTCTTCTTGCTCAAGGTCGCTTGGTGAATTTAGGTTGTGCCACAGGACATCCTTCCTTTGTTATGTCGAACTCCTTTACCAATCAGGTTTTGGCCCAGATGGAACTTTGGCAAAATGCTTCGAAATATGAGCTCAAAGTTTATATGTTGCCTAAGCACTTGGATGAGATGGTTGCCCGATTACATATTGAGAAGTTGGGAATCAAGCTTGAGACGCTGACTTCAGCTCAGGCGGAATATCTTGGTGTCAAAGTTGAAGGGCCCTATAAGCCAGAATATTATCGTTACTAGTAAGATATTATGAAAATTTTTGTCGGTTCGGATCACGCGGCCTTCGAGGCAAAAAAAGAACTCATGGCCTATCTCGGCACAAAACCGGAAATAGAGGTGGTCGATGAGGGATGCTTTTCCTCAGACCGCGCCAGCTATGTTGAGTTTGGGTCGAAGGTTGCTCTGAGAGTCCAAAATGGCGATGGTCGGGGCATTTTGCTCTGTGGGTCCGGCATTGGCGTTTCCATGGTGGCCAATCGTTATCAAAAGGTTCGTGCGGCGCTTTGTCGCACGCCTGAGGAAGCGAAGCTATCCCGTGAGCATAACGATTCAAATATTCTCTGTGTTGGCGCTCGCATTTCTACTTCGGAAAATATCAAAAAAATGACGGATGCTTGGCTCACGGCCTCTTTTGAAGGTGGCCGTCACGCCGAGCGAATATTGTCGTTCAATACTTTGGGTGAATTGGGAAAAAGTCATCCCGACAACCTGGCCGCCGCCGAGTATTGGATTTTGGGTGCTGTCATTTCTGTCGTGCTCTTCGGAGCAATCCTAGGGCAATATAATCGTACTTACTTCGAGTCCATCTATGCGTTGGAAGATGGTTGGCTGGAGTATGGAACTGTTTGGGGACTCGCTCTTACGTTTGCTCTCTGTCTAAAGCGAATAAAAGAATTGTGGCGTGTCCGAGCATGGACCTTCCGTTTGGGACTTGTTGTCCTGTCGTTGCTTTGTATCTTTGGAATGGGTGAAGAACTTTCTTGGGGGCAGCGAATTTTCGGCAATACTTCTCCCGCCTTTTTTGCAGCTCACAATTCTCAGGGTGAGACCAATTTTCATAATTTGGTTTTAGAGGGCGTGAAAATCAACAAGCTTATTTTTGGTACCTGTTTAAGCATCGGGGTTGTGTTTTATTTTGTTATCTTACCCGTCATCTATCGACGAAGAGAATCGATTAAAAAGTTTGTGGATAAATTTGGCATGCCCATTGCGAAGAAATGGCATGTGCTGGCCTATGTAACTGTCTTTTTGTTGGCCTTGGCCTCCGGCTCTATTAAGAAGGGTGAGCTCTTGGAATTTTCTGGAGTATGGATCTTCTTTTGTATGTATTTTTTTCCCGCGAATCGATCTATTTTTGAAAAATAAGACTTAAATAGAACCAAAAATTTTCATCAGGCGTAAACGCAGAACGGCCCAAAGAGCTTCGAAGATAATTCCGCCTGCCATCTTAGATTGGCCGTCACGGCGTTCATAAAAAATAATGGGAACTTCTTTGATTCGAAATCCTTTCAACCAAATTTTATAATTGAGTTCCAGTTGAAAAATGTAGCCGTTGCTCACAATATGATCCAAATCCAGTGCAGCCAAGGCCTTGCGAGAAAAACATTTAAAACCACCCGTGGTGTCTTGAATCGGGATATTTGTGACAAAACGGGTGTAGATGGATGCAAGATAGCTTAGGAGCAGTCGGCGAAAAGGCCAATTAATAATCCTGATTCCATTGATGTATCGGCTGCCAATCACCAAGTCATTGGTTTGGGCGGCCTCAAGTAAATCCTTCACTTGAGCAGGATCGTGGGAAAAATCACAGTCCATTTCAAAAACAAAATCGTACTTCCTCTCTAGGGCCCATTTAAAACCTGTTGTATAGGCAGTTCCAAGACCAAGCTTGCCGGTGCGTTTGAGGAGATGGAGATTTTTAAATTCTTTTTGATGCCCTTCTACGACTCGGGCCGTTCCATCAGGGGAACCATCGTCAATAATCAAAATCGAGATGGCTGGGTAGAGGCCAAAAACGGCGCGAATCATCTTATCGATATTATCAATTTCGTTGTAAGTGGGAATAATGATGAGGGCCTTATCAAACGGCAGCACACAAGACCTTTGGATCAAAGTGAGTAATTATTTTTACATGAGGGGCAACGTTTTTGCAATTTTTTGCGATAACGTTCGGCGAGATCATGGAAATATTCTATCGTTTTTCTGCCGGCACCACTTTCCGCCAGCCAACCAAATTTTTCAACGTCAGGAAGATGATGCATGAGTTTCTGTACGGCCTCGCTCCCTTTAAAAACCTCACCATTTACTTCAATAAAGTGCACTGCCTGAAGGCATTCGTCGTAGGTGACTTGTGGAAAAATTTTGTAGATCTCTTGATCATGGATGGAGATTTTGCTGATTGCTTCGTGTCCTTGTAACCTTTCCACTGCCTGCTTGAAACGCAGACACAGAGAACATTCATCGTCGTAGAGAAGAAGGGGGAGTTGAGGCCTATTCAAAGTTAACCCGTTTCCATCCTGATAATCGGTAGCGATTAGAGATGATATCGAAAATTTTGGTGTCGGGATTTTTACTAATTTGAGCGTTCTCAGCAGCGCGTTCGGCAAATTTTAAAATTTGCTCTTGATTTGCTCCATCACCCTCTTTTTTCTTGAGGAGCTTGTTAAAATCAAAGGCATCGTTTTTGGCCGCCGCTTTGTTAAAGCTTCCACCGCCGCCTGTGTAGGTGAGGATTTTCGCCTGGCCGGAATTATAGTTGGAGTTGGCCAAGAGAGAACTGCTGTCCACCTCAAAGCCTTTGATTTTGTCGGCATATTTCTCGGAACCTGGAACCTTTACACCCACCATTGCTCCTGCGAGTGGACGGGGGATACCTTGATTAGCAAGCTCATTGATTAATTGCTGCTGACCTTCGTTGAATCCTGAAACTTTTGGGACTTTGTCCATCGGAATTTGTTTTAGATTGGCCTTCGCTCGAGCGGCGGCATTTTGCGCCATGATTCCAGCGCCGAGATTACCATTTGCAAGTTTCCCGCGTGAGAGATCGCGGGTGTCTTTACCAAGAACCTCTTCAGCTGACTTGCCAAATTTAAGTCCGCCGATCATATTCATAAATTCCACATCAAAACAGCTATTGTTCTGATTGCATAGACACTCGGGATCGGGTTGGCCTTGTTTATTAATACAGGCCATGCGTGTGCCGGCAGCCAACTGCTCGGCCTTGATTTGGGGCTGACAGTATTTCACATAATTTCCAAGATCCAGCTTGGAAGATTCTTGGGAGCAAAAGCAGTGCCTTTCGGTGACAGGGTTGCAGTCACCAGCTTTAGGCATGGAATCGATGATTTCCTGTATTTTTGCTGCAGCAAAAAGCTGATGCTTAACTTCAAATCCCCAATAAATCGTTCCCAGTGTTGTTAATCCGGCCTTCACAATCATCATTGTATCCGTGGCGGCACCAGCGGAGAGGGCGATAGTTCCTATATAGCACACACTTCCTGCTCCCCATCCGATGGCCTGAATTTCTGCCGTCTTTGCTCGTTCCTCATGAGCACGTTTGGCCTTCCACAGCTGTTCTGTTTGGGCGTTGTCGTTATTCCCGGGAACATTGGCGAGATTTTGTTGGGCGGATGTTTGTTGGGCAGTGGCAAGCATTTCCGTCGCGGTGACAATGTATTTACAGTAATCTTGTTTTTTTTCTTTTTCTTTGTTGTCTTGACCCTGTCTGTTTCCTCCCGCCTCAGACGACTTGCCTGATTCGGAACTGCCTGCTTTATCTGCTGAATACTCACCGGGCATCATCCCGACAACCATGCCATACGCCTTGAGAATCAGGGGAACCCAGTTACCTAGAACATGGGTTTCTTTTCCGGCACAAGCGTCTTTCATATTAACTTTGGCCACGGTCACCCCGCCGGCCTGTTCGCTGACATTTCCCTCAGCATCGGCGCCCATTCCTGTACCACTACAGCCCGCTGTCACGGCCTCGTTTGAAAGTCCCTGGTGAACGTAGGTTTCTGAGAGCACCTTTTCTTGGTCAGTTAAGTTTTGTCCGCTGGAATCATGCACATTCCCAGTGGGGGCGCTGCTGCCCTGGTATGTATCCAGAGCACTTGCTTGTAAGCAAACTAGAGCAATAGAAATGGTCCAAGTGGCCATCAATTTCATATGGTTCCATCCAGTAAAGAGAAAAGGCCTCACTACCATTTTATCATCGCTCTGAGGTGAAGAGTTGAAAGGCAAGAAAGGCCATGATCTAACACTTATAAAACAAGTATTTAGGTCGGATTTTGGGCCGTAGGCTGGACAAGACGTGTGCAACAAATTTTAGGCAATCAGTTACATCTGAACTATACTTGAGAAATCTACCATGTTTGAGAGCGATATTTCACATTCCATGACCCACTACCTGCTGACCATTCACAAATTGAAGGAGGGAAAGGGGTACGCGCGTGTTACAGATATCGCCAAAGAACTTAACCTGACCAAGGGAAGTGTTTCAACGGCGCTGGTCAATTTAAAAAAGCGCAATTTGGTCATTGAAGAGGAAGATTCCAAATTCCTCCTGTTAACGGAGGAAGGCCATAAAGAAGTCCATCGCATCTTATCGACCCGTACGCTGCTGTATTATTTCTTGAAAGACTTTGTCGGTGTCTCGCAGGAGATCGCAGACAAGGATGCCTGCATGATGGAGCATCTGATGAGTAGCGAAAGTTTGGAAAAATTATTTCATTTTATGAAAAATTTGGCCTGTACTTGTGAGAACAAAAACAAACAAACGCAAAATTTTGTGACCTCGTTGGATTTATGCCATTTCGAGGGGCCACAGCAGTTTATCGATCAACAAAAGGGCGATGCTCACATTCATCGATGAAGCAATTATTCTTTTATTTTCTTTTTGGCTTAACTTTAATTAGCGCCCATGCGGGTGAAGAAAAAAATATTCATGGATTTTGTTTTTCCGATGCAGTTTCGTTTGAGGAAGTTCGCCGCTATCTCCATCCTATTACCCTCCCAAACGATCAACTTGATATGATGGGGACTTGTCTCGAGGCGCTGATTAGTGATGCTCGTAGTACACTCTTCGAATCTTATCTCCAGAGGAAATATCGACTTACTCGAACCTATTCGGGGAGTCGTCCGGCGGGAGAACTTGCCCCAACCGTACAGGGTAATTGCCAACTCGAGGTCTTGAAAAAGCGAATTCGAGAAAGGCAAATCGATGAACTGTCCGTTGGTCGTGGGCATGGAAAATTAAAAAGAACAGAAGAGGATTTATCAGGAGATACTCGGTCACAGCTCGTGCTTGGAAAAGGGCAACCCGGTTCACTGCGCATGGATCAAGAAGAGATTTTTCTCACATGCCAAGGCGGGAATAACGGGAATTATACGTTAACGGTGACTTTGCGCTCACCGGATTCAGGAATTAGTACAACCCTTAATGTGACTCAGGGGCAGCCTGTGAATATCGGCTCGGTTGCCAAGGATCTCGCAGGGAAAAATCGAACCATGTCGATTGCAACAGGAATTGATTACAGCAAATCTTCCGGCCAAGATAATTATGATTATTTTGTAACCATTCGCTAATTTAATGCAGCCCGAGAATCTGCTTCATGTTTTCTTTATAATAAATGGTGATAAACATTTCTCCAGGATTATTCCAGGGCGTTCGTTGGAATAGATACTGAAGAAATTCTTTGGCCCCCATGGTTCCATAATCGGGGACCCACCACCAGCGAAAGGCGACGTTGTATTCTTGATATCCAAGATTGCGAAAATCAGGGTCTTTGTATGACGTCAAAACGATATCGTAGGAATCTTTCATTTGATCGGTCGTCGTGTAATAAACGTCAGGCAAACCAAAAAGATACCAGGCGCCCGGCCATGCATTTTCACGATAGAGAAGAATGCGTAGAGGTGTTTTTCGTCCCAAGGTTTCCCGTCGAAGAGCAATAATGATGTCCTCGTATTGAGGAGTCGTTTGCACTTGAGACAAGAGTTCTTCCTTGGCCCCGGCCTTGGTAAAATTTACGTAATAGCTGAGTCCTGCCTGTGATGAAAGCATTCCTCCGGTAAGAATTATAAGGATGAAGATTGTGAGGCTTGATAAAAATTTGAAATTCAGATTGAAATCACGTGACCATACTGCAAAAAACGCCAAACTTGTAACCAGGGGATAAAGCGCCAACCATGGAACTTTTTCTCCCGCATAGCTGTAGCTGAAAAAGGTCGCCGTTGCAAAATAGAAAAAAAAGGCATGCGTGCGCTTGTTGCGAGCAAGAAAATAAACAGTCCCTGTTATTCCAAGAGTCAATGACGTGAAAAAAATTGGGAAATCTAAACCTGTTTTTAATTTTAAATAGGTCCCAATCCATTGGTTGATCTCGGGTGAGTGAAGACTTAACAGATAGGTGGTTAAAGTCATCGTCCCGGAAATGAGAGAGATGATAGACATCGCCACTGGAAATTGAATAAAAAAATAGCAGAAAAGAAAAAACCATAGAAAAACGATGGGGAATTCATACCAAGACAACAATAAAAAATGATAAGAAAAAGGGCCGGTCAATCTTTCACTATGGTGTTGGGCGAGCCAATATTGCAATCCTTTTGCCGTGAAGAAATCTTTAACTCCTTGGGCGTATTGAAAACCTGCGGAGTAAAAGTAGCTGATAATGAACACACAAAGGGCCAGACCTAACAGTGAGAGTCCCCAGTTGTGGCGTAAAAAGTTGAATAGTTTTCCGGCCAGTGAAGGCATGTGATTTCTCGTCACCTTGAGAAAAGTGGCCTCAAAAATGAGATAGATAATCAGCAAAGAAAAGGTAATGA
>JAHFAA010000073.1 GCA_023250775.1 Bdellovibrionales bacterium | reverse complement strand
AATGTTGAATGTCACGATATTCTTGTTTTAAAGATTGCAAGCGTATTTCATTTTTTTCTGGTAAATTATTTTCACTTAGACCATGACTTTTCAATATTGAGGCAATTGTGTCAAATTTTTTATTAGGTAAAAAAGTGGCAGTCATAGGGATGGGTGTTTCAGGCAAAAGCGCCCTGAAGATGGCCTCGCATCTCGGGGCCGAAACCTATGTCAGTGATCTGCGTGTCCCCGACGAAGTCCTCAAGGATAAAACGATTTCTTCTTATGTAAAGGTCGAGCACTGTTATCAGCAGGATGATTCGCGCTTGCCGGAACTCCTGTCTCATATGGATTGGATCGTTCTCAGTCCCGGTATTCCAACCACGATGCCTTTTTTAACACCGGCCCGCGACCGAGCTGTGCCGATCGTCAATGAAATTGAATTGGCCTGTCGTCTGGTCAAGGGACCGATTATTGCAGTCACGGGAACTAATGGTAAAACCACCACTGTGACCATGATTGGCGAGATGGCCAAACGTCACCTCAAACATGTTTTTATTGGCGGCAATATTGGAACACCCTTGGCCGAAGCGGTGCTTGCCAGAACCGATTATGATCTTATTGTGCTGGAGGTTTCGAGTTTTCAATTGGAATCCATGCAACAGTTTCATCCTCGTGTTGCCGTCATTTTAAATATTTCCGCCAGTCATGGCGAACGCTATCCCAATGTAGAGGATTATGCCGCCGCAAAATTTTTGATTACCAAAAATATGCATGGGAGTTCCGATTTTTTTATCTATAACCAAGATTATGTTCCTTATATCCAGCAAGTGCAGAAGAGCAAGTTGAGTCATCGCTCTCTTTCCATGAATTGTATTGAGGATTATAGAAAAGAACTTGCACGCTCTTATGATTTGTCTAAATTCAAACTCCCCGGTGACCACAATCTGTTCAATCTTTTTGTGGCCGTGCAATGCCTCGCTGCTTTAAAAATGGATCATAAAAAATCCATCCAGGAGGTCATCGATACTTTTCCTGGTGTTCCCAATCGCATTGAGTATGTGGAAAATGGCAGTGGACATTTGGTGTATAACGACGCCAAAAGCACCAATTGGGAGGCGACTTTGACGGCACTTAAGGCCATGCCGAGAGACAAAGGCCCCATCTACTTAATTTTAGGCGGACAGGCGCGTGGCCGAGGCGATAGCATTGCCACCCTCTTGAGTGAGTTAAAAAAACGCGTCGCCTGTGTCTATCTGATTGGTGATGTCGCTCAAGCTTTAGCCGATGAACTTCAGGGGCATGTGGTTTTTAAATTAACAGGGACACTGGAGACTACTTGGAGCGATTTAAAAACGGCACAAAAAGGCGTGGTGTTACTTTCTCCCGCCTTTCCGTCATTTGATCAATTTAAAAATTATTCCCATCGGGGAGAGTGTTTTCGAAAAATTGTTATTGATGAAAGGCGCTGATGCGGGGGAGAAAAACCTTATTCTGAAGATTAACTTTAACGGGGGCCGGATTTTTGCGTGCACGCATTTGATCAGCAATTGAGATCTTGATCAGAAACATGCCAACCAGTAGAATGACCACCGTTTTTAAAATTGAGTTCACTGCCCCTCCCTTGTTGCAAACTCATCGGCAAAGTTTTCCCAAAGGATAAGCAGGCGAATTTGGATAATGAATAAAACAAAAGAGTCAACAATGAAAAAATTTGAATTGAGCAAAACACAGATACAAAAGAATATTGATCAACTACGTGATTGGATGAAAAAAGTAGGTTCTAAGTCGAAGCTCGATGCTTTTTTTGTTTCCAGTAATGATGTTCACTTGAGCGAGTACACTCCTTTGCAGGAATGCCATCGTTATTACATCACCGGCTTCACCGGTTCCACGGCAGATGTTCTGTGTGTAAAAAATGGTCCAATTTTTCTTTTTGTTGATGGCCGTTATCACGAGCAGGCCGATTTGGAGGCCCAATTTCAAGGGGTTGAGGTGGTGAAAGTCGCCTATGGACAGACGATGCATGCCGCCCTTTTGGAAAAGATAACTGAGTATAAAGTTAGAAAAATTGGCGTCGAATCCAACAGAATTTCTCATCAGTTTAGCGAGCAATTGAAGAAGACCCTGACCGTTGTTCCGTATGCGAAATGGGACTTTTTGTCGCGTATTCCAATAGAATCCATGGCGGAGTCGAAAAGTACTGTTCATGCTGTTGGGCCGAGTTGGGTTGGTCAATCGGTGGAAGACAAACTCAAAAAACTGGTGGCACCTTCTGAGGCCATGTTTATAAGTGCACTTGACTCTCTCGCTTGGTTATCCAATTGCCGCGGCCTCCAGATGCCTTTCCAATCTTCGTTTATGGGCAAAGGGTTGGCCTTGCATAATAAGCTTGTGGTTTTTGTTTTGAAGGGCACCAAAATTGACAAGAGTGCCCAAGCAGAAAAGGCGCTAAAATTTATCTATCTCGATGATTGGAGTTCTCTCAAGGAGGCCCTGCTGCCTTGGAAAAAAGGTGTCAAACAACTCTTTTTTTCTTCTTCGAGCACCAACGTCTTTGATTTTAAAATTCTCTCAAAGCTGTGGCCCAGGGCCCTCAATCCCGACCTGACTCGTCTTACCTTGGCCCAGGCGCAAAAAAATAGCGTCGAGATAAAATCTTTTTTTACAGAGTATGAAAAAAGTGATCAAGCCGTTTTTAATTCGATTCAGTGGCTCAAAAAAGAAATCCAAGGCAAGCGTGCGCCTAGTGAGTTTGATTTTTTCTCCAAGGTGAGTAGTTTTTATCAAGAAGCTGGGGCGCGTGAACAATCTTTCAAAACGATTGCCGCGTACGGTGCCCACTCCTCAATCATTCACTTCAATGCCTCAATGTCTGATTATTTTTTAAAAGATGGCGAGTTGGCACTGCTCGATTCTGGTGGTTATTATGAAAGCGGATATGCCACTGATGCCACACGTACTTGCTGTCCCTTTCCTGTTCCCAATCCTTTGGCGATCAAAATTTACACGCTTGTTTTAAAAGGTGTGCTGCATTCTATGAATGCCGTTTTTCCTCCCGGAACGGCCGGTGCCCAGATCGATGCCCTGGCCCGCGCCTCGATGCGCCTCGAAGGATATGACTACGGCCATGGCACGGGACATGGTATTGGGATTAATGTGCATGAGGGGCATTATTCAATTTCCCCCAAATCAATCGTTCCCCTGAATGTCGGTCTGGTGGGGTCTATCGAACCCGGCATTTATCTGCCAGGTTTTGGTGGAGTCCGTTTAGAAAATGGCGTGGTGGTGGAAGTTCATCCCAAATTTCCCAACATGCTGTGCTTTCGCCCTCTCACCTACATTGGTTTTGAGGAAAATTTAATTGACCTCACACAACTGAACGATCAAGAAAAGAAATGGCTGAAAGAATATGAATCTATCTGTGCGGAGAAGAAGCGCAGTTCATTTAATGCCAAAACGCTCGCCTCTTTGTAAAGACCAAGGCCAGGACCATACCGAGCGCAAGAGTTGCCAAAAAGGCACCAGGACCGCCGCTGGAATTTTGTTCATCATGATTCGTGCTGAGGGAACCACATCCTGTGAAAGGTTGTCCGGTGGGGTAGAGATAGGCGAGTCCATCGAGATCATCCCAGCCCAATGAACGGCGTGTTGGGATCGAAGCATAATACATTAAACTATCTTCCACAGGAGAATGTCCAAGGCCAATGCCGTGACCGATCTCGTGGGCCAGAATCGCCACTTGTTCATCGTGAGATTTGCTTTTAAAAGAATTATCAAGTTTATCGTTTAATAAAATCAAACTGCCATTGATATTACGTCCTTGGATATTATTGGGAATGGTTACCGCCATAACTCCAGCGCTGAAGTTCGCCGGCGTTCCGGTATCGATATTGCAACTGATAAGGATTCCACCAGTCACAATAAGATTGGGATTAGGGGTACAGCTGCCATTGTTACTGGTGCATCCCGGCTCTGTTTGAAAGGCCGCCGCGACTGAAGTGAGGGAGCCTTTCCTCAGGCGTAGGCGAGAGTTGGGGGCCTTGTTCCAATAATTGTTAACAGCTTCATCCACCATCTCAAGCAAATCTTGATTGCTGACACCTAAATTCGTGCAGGTGTGAGCGGCCACATTAACGGGGATGTCATTGCCCGGAAAGTATGCGGCCACCGTATTGTTGAGAGTAAAACCCCACGCCGGATTGAGCATGAAAAATATCGACATGATTGAGAAGATGCTTAGTTTCATAGAACTCCTATGGGCCGGTTTTTTCGGCACCATTCACATCAAATAAATAACTCAAAGAAAAGAGTGAGGTCCAGGCCCGATTGCGACTATTAAAGGGATTGAAAAGTTGGTAATCGGCGGCCAGGCGTACATGAGATTGGACATCATAATTGACACCGAAGATGGCGATCACATTTCGAGTGATCGTGGTCCCCGAGGGCATGGGAAATGATTCCTGCTGATTGCCATTGCGCAACACTTGCTCACCGCCACTGGAACTGATCGTCGTCATCGCCATTCCCAATCCGCCTTTCACTCCTAGCGCATTGGGATTTCCAACATTAAATCGCGCCTGAGCTCCGCCATTTAAAAACCAAGTGAAGCGGGTGATGTTGGGATCACGGCCTTTGCTGGGAATGGTGGAGCCGATCTCGACGAAGGGAAAGACCACTGGGGCCGCGAAATGCAGGGCGCCAAGTAGAGTCAAGGCCGGGTCAAAACTATTTTTAGTTCCGTCACGGTTCACTTGGACGGTGTTGATAAAGTCCGTTTTTCCCCCCACGCCTAAGGACCAGCTCTGTAATGAGAGAACGGATGTTGAGCTTGGCGTCACTAAAGTGGGAGCATCTTCAGACCAGGCGTGTGAATAGACACTGCCTAAGAAGATGATAAAAGGAATCAACAATGCTTTGAACGACATGTATTACGCCTGGCTTGAGTCGGCGCAAATTGTCGCATAAATCAGGTGGAGCTTACATCTATTTTCTATAATAATAGGTATGATTTTTAAAAAAGGATTAAATATGTTTGAAAATTATCAAGCTCCCAAAGAACTCATTCCCTCTGATCCTCGTTTCGGATGTGGCCCAAGTCTTATTCCGGTTGAGTATCTCACTAAGTTGGCCGCCACGGGTGTGCACTTGATGGGAACAAGTCATCGCAAATCACCGATCAAAAATTTAGTGAAGGAAGTTCAAGAAGGCCTTCGTACTTATTTTGATGTCCCAAAAGACTATAGCATTGTTCTCGGCAATGGTGGCGCCACTTTGTTGTTTGATATGATCGGACTTGGCGTAGTTGAAAAAAGTTCTTTGCATTTTACCTGCGGTGAATTTTCAGAAAAATGGTACAAGGCCCACAAACTTATTCCATGGATTAAGGCGACTCAAAATTGCGTGGCAACGGGAGAAGGGATTAATCCTGAAATGACTTCAGGCCATGACATGATCTGCGGGACTCTAAACGAAACTTCCACCGGAGTCATGCTGAGCAAACTTCCCACCGTCAACAGTGAAACGATTCTTGCCATCGATGCAACTTCCGGTGCTGGACAAGTTCCGTGCGATCTAAAAAAAGTCGACTTGTTCTTTTTCTCTCCTCAAAAAGTTTTCGCCAGTGAAGGCGGTCTGTTTGTCGCCATCATGTCACCAAAGGCCCGCGCGCGCGCCCTTAAAATCGCCGCCGAGAAGGGACGTTACGTACCCGAGATTATGAATTGGGCCCAGGCCATCGATAATTCGGATAAAAACCAGACCTATAACACTCCCGCCATTGCCACCTTGTTTCTCTTACGTGAGCAAATTGTGCGCATGAATCAAGTTGGGCGTAAGGCGGTTGAGGCCGACGGTAATAAAAAGGCCGAACTGATCTATAAGTGGGCCGAGGCCAGACCTTATCTCAGCCCCTACGTGAAGGATGCGCAATTTCGCTCCAATGTTGTCGCCACCATTGATGTCGATGCCAAAGTTGATACCCTGGCGCTCTTGGCCCTTTGGGAAAAACAGAAAATTGTCTATGGCATTGATGGCTATCGCAAACTCGATCGCAATCAGTTCAGGATTAGTATGTTCTACAATATTCGCTTTGAAGATTTAGAACGACTGACCAAACTTATTGATCATGCCATCAAAACGGTTCTCTAAGCATTGAGATTTTTTTTAGGAGCAGGCATGAAGTCGTTACTGTTAATGTTGTTATTCTTCTGCCTGCCTCCTCTCATGGCGCGGGAAATCACCGTCACGTCTAGTAATTACAAAGAGGCCTTGAGTAAAGAAAATTTTATCAAGTTCGACATGGAGTCCACCAAAATCGGTTTTATAACCGATGACTTTACCGGCGTGGCCCGTCAGTTTCGCGTGTCATTTGATGAGCAGAAGAATCTTATATCCAAGATCGTGGTGGTGGTGCCGATCAAAGGCCTTGATACAGACATCAATATGCGTAATGAAAAAATGTGGGAGACCTGTTTTTCTGCCACCAAGTATCCCGAACTCAAAGTTGATTTACCTGGGCCAGTGACCTTACAAGAGGGCGTCAGTAATTTAGAAGGATATATCCAGATTCGTGGCCTCTTTTATCCGATTTCGATCAAACTTGAGTTGAAAAAGCGGGAAGGGGGGATGAGCGCGACTGGGACAGCTCATGTGAGCTTAAAACAAACTAATATTCCTGATCCTTCTATTTTTATTGCCAGTGTTCGAGATCGGATTGATCTCTCATTTCATCTCAATTTCTAGTTGTTTTCAAAGTAGTTAACCGTCTGGCCTTTCAAAAAATTGTTAATTTCTGATTTTAAATAACGATAATTTTTTCCAATTTTACGCGCCGGAAGTTTGCCTTCTGAAACCAGTTTAAGAAGCGTCTTGCGAGAAATGCGCAGATAGCTTTCAACTTCAGAGGTCGTCATCACTTCAATGCGGTTAGTTGTAGCTGTCTCCATTAAATTCCTCCAAATTCTCTTAACTTCCCTTAAATAATCTCAAAGATATTTACGGTTGTCACTGACGATCTTTAGGTATGTAAAAATTTTTTTACCTTTAGTTTTGGTGCTCAAGTACTCTTAACTTCCTCCTTGTATGCTCAATGGGTATATTTGTCAAAGTTTAGATAGGTACTAGGTAAAATAGCGATTGACGGACTTGGCGCAAAAACATACTTTTTTACGCACATTAACGAAAAAACACTATAATGCACAGCATTCTAACTATTACAAGGAGACGACAATGGCAGAAGCATTAGGAATGATTGAGACAAAGGGTTTTGTGGCAATGGTTGAGGCCTCTGATGCCATGGTAAAGGCCGCCAAAGTTGAATTGATTGGTCACGAAAAAATTGGTGGTGGCTACGTCACAACCATCGTTCGTGGAGACGTTGCCGCCGTGAAGGCCGCGACTGAGGCCGGAGTTCGAGCTGCTCAAAAAGTCGGCGAACTGGTTTCTGTCCATATTATCCCAAGACCTCATGAAAACGTTGATCTTGCACTGCCACTTGGCCGTCAAACTAAAAAAACAACGAAGTAATCCGCCTCATTAAGATATTTTCAGATTAAGGGGGAAGCCATGCAAATTGGTAAAGTGGTGGGCACAGTTGTGGCCACCAATAAGGATGAAAAATTACAAGGTCTCAAACTGCAGATCGTCGAATACGTGAACACTCAAGGTGTGCCGACCGGTGGACTGGTGGTTGCCGCTGATTCAGTAGGTTCAGGCGTCGGGGAAATTGTTCTCGTGGCCTCGGGAAGTTCAGCGCGGCAGACGATCATCACCGAGGGAAAACCGGTGGACGCCGTGATTATGGCGATTGTTGATGTTCTCGAACTTGGTGGTGAAGAGCGCTATGTAAAAACCTGATTGCGCTTGAGTCAGGTTTTTGTTGGAGGAATCCATGCGGATAACAGAAAATCAGATTGAATCAATTGTGAACCGTCTCGTGAATCAGATCGGCGGTGAGCAGAAAGCTGCTCCTGCAGGATCTGCTCCCATAGAGAAGACAACGGCGCCAGCGAAAATGCCTCTGCCACCCATGAACGGTGTCCTGGGTGTTTTTCCTGATATTGATTCGGCCGTGCTGGCGGCAGAAAAGGCCTTCGTTGAATTCCAATCTGTCACTCTTGAGCAGAGAAAAAAAATTATTCGCGCCATTAGAAAAATTTTAACTGAGAATGTGAACCAGTTAGCTCGTATGGGGCGAGATGAAACAGGGCTCGGCCGTTACGAAGACAAAATTGTCAAAAACCGTTTGGTCATCGACAAGACTCCAGGAGTGGAAGACCTTGAACCGCGCGCTTTCCAGGGCGATGATGGTTTGACCATCGAAGAACTTGCACCTTTTGGAGTTATTGGGTCCATCACACCTTGTACCAACCCGTCAGAAACGATTATCTGTAATGGCATTGGCATGATTGCTGGCGGAAACACCGTGACCTTCAATCCTCATCCGACGGCCAAAAAAGTGTCGGCCTTTACCATTAATCTTATGAATAAGGCGGTGCTGTCTGAAGGCGGGCCGGCCAATTTATTTACCACTGTTTCTTCTCCTACCATTGAATCAGCGCAACAGCTGATGACCCATAAACGGGTGCGACTTTTAGTCGTGACGGGAGGCCCTGCGGTGGTAAAGGCCGCCATGGGCTCAGGAAAGCGAGTTGTCGCCGCCGGGCCAGGCAATCCACCCGTGGTGGTGGATGAAACCGCCGATATAGATAGTGCCGCCAAACATATTGTCACCTCCGCCTCTACCGACAACAATATTATCTGTGTGGTGGAAAAAGAAATTATCGTGGTGGATTCAGTCGCCGATCAATTAAAAAAGGCCATGATCAAACACGGTGCTGTGGAACTGGGCGCCCATCAGGCGCGGCGATTAGAGCAGGTCATTCTCGATAGTCATGGGCACACGGTTAAAGAATATGTCGGACAAGATGTTCAAGTTATTTTGCGCGCTATTGGGTTAGAAGTGGATGCGACGAAACGCTTGGCGTTTACCGAGACGGCGGCAGATCATCCCTTTGCCACAACGGAACTCTTGATGCCGGTTATTCCTCTCATTCGCGCCCGCAATATTGATCAGGCGATTGAAATGGCCTACACGCTTGAGAGGAAATGCTTTCATACCGCCGTCATTCACTCAAAAAATATTGAGAATATGCACAAGATGGCAAGGCGAATGAATTGTTCCATCTTTGTGAAAAACGGGCCGGCCTTGGCCGGTTTAGGTCTGGGTGGGGAAGGGCCGACCTCATTTACCATTGCTTCGCCAACAGGCGAGGGATTGACTGGGCCGCGTTCCTTTTGTCGTCTTCGAAGATGCGTGTTGAAAGGATATTTTGGGACACCGTAATTTATGCAATATACACGAGAGCAAATTATTAATGCCGTAAGAGCGGCCGGCATCGTCGGGGCCGGAGGCGCGGGATTTCCCTCGTATGTGAAATTGCAACCGCCCAAAGGCACCTCAATTGATACCGTGATTGCCAACGGAAGCGAATGCGAACCGCTCCTTCACACCGATAAAACGCTCATGCGCAGCAAGGCCGCTTTAGTGGTGGATGGCGTGCGCCTGGCGATGCAGGTTGTTGGCGCCAAAGAGGGCGTGATCGGAATTAAAGGGCATTACAAAGATGTCGTCGCTGCCGTCAACGCCGTCCTTCCCAAAGATGGCAGCATTCGCATCCACCAACTGGAAAATTATTATCCCGCCGGTGATGAATTCCTTCTTGTTTACGATATAAAAAAACGCATCATTCCCGAAGGTGGTCTACCACTCAATGTGGGTGTGGTGGTTAATAATGTTTTGACTCTCGCCCAGATGGCCGAGGCCATGGGTGGTAAGAGCGTGACCGAGCGGATTTTAACGGTGACCGGTGCGGTAGAAGTCCCCGTCGTCGTCAATGCCCCAGTGGGAACTTCATATCGTGATCTTCTTGCCGCTGCTTGCGGTGTCGTTTGCGATAATCCAGTGGTGATTGATGGCGGCCCTATGATGGGCCGAATTATCGATGATATAGATGCTGGAATCAGCAAAACGACAAGCGGAATTGTGGTCTTACCTGACGGGCACTTCGTCGTCGATATGAAAAAAATTACTGTTCCACAGATGGTGAAAAAATCCAAGGCCGCCTGTTGCCAATGTTTTCGTTGCTCTGATTTGTGTCCGCGAAATTTGCTTGGGCACGAACTCTACCCGCATAAAACCATGCGCACCATCGATTATAATCAGAGCGAACCCGCCAAGCATATCACCTCAGCATTTTTGTGCAGCCAATGTGGCGTGTGTGAGTTGGCGGCCTGTGATGTGATGAAACTCTCTCCGCGAAAAATTTATGCCGCCTATCGAAAAGAATTGCTAGCGAAAGGGGTAAAAAATCCCCATCATGAGCAACCCAAAGAGGTTCGTTCTAATTATGAATTTTCAAAGTTAGCACTGCCAACGCTGGTGAAGAAAATTCACCTTGCTGAATATGCCGAGCGCGAAGTGGTTCATAAGGGCAAAGTTGAAACAAATAGAGTTCGAATTGCTTTAAATCGACATCTTGGAGCGCCTGCAAAACCTACCGTTGTGCTTGGGCAAAGAGTGCTTTTAGGTGATGTGATTGGCGCCACTTCGGAAGATAAGATGGGCTCAATTTACCACGCTTCCCTTGCAGGGAAGGTGACTGAAGTAAGTGATAATTTGATAGAGATAACGAGATAGAGGATGTTCTGATGTTTGTTGAACCGGCCATTGCCATGATTGAATTAAAATCTATCGCCAAAGGGATTTTGGCAACTGATGCTTTGGTAAAAAAGGCGCCCGTTCGTATTTTAGAAACTCATCCCATCTGTCCTGGAAAATATATGATCCTGTTCGCCGGAGAAGTTGGCGATGTTGAGGAAGCGCTCAAGGCCGGAATCGCCGCCGGTGGTGATGGCGTGATCAACGATTTATTTTTACCCTACGTTCACCGCGATATTATTCCCGCCATTATCGGCACCCAAGAAGTGAAAGAGTTTGGGGCCGTGGGTGTGATTGAAACTTTCTCCATCGTCTCGACGGTCATGGCCGCCGATATTGCCGCCAAGATGGCGCCCGTCCGGTTGACTGAGATTCGTCTTGCCCAAGGACTCGGGGGGAAGGGCTACTTTATTATGACTGGTGAATTGTATGATGTGGAAGCGGCGCTAGAGGCGGCACGCAATCATGCCGCAAAAGAGGGGATGCTCGCTGCCTGTGAAATAATTCAGTCACCGCACCCGGATTTGATTAGCAAGGGGATTTACTGGTGAAGCTAGCTAAAGTTATTGGAACGGTTGTTTGTTCAATAAAAGATCCGTCCCTTCAAGGGATGAAGTTGCTGGTCATTCAACCTTTGACCGATGAAATGCAATTAGATGGCGATCCCTTGGTGGCCGTCGATACCGCCAAGGCCGGCCCCAATGATTTGGTGTGGTGGATTTTGTCTCGTGAGGCGACACTGGCCTTACCCAATCCCTTTTCACCCATTGATGCCGCGATTACGGGAATTGTTGATACTGTGACGGTGATTGATCCAGGCATAAAAGATAAAGAGCAAATATTTTGCAAAGGATGAACGAGTGATTTTGGCCAGAGTGAAAGGACATGTTGTGGCGACCGAGAAGCACCCCTGCTATATCGGGCATCGTGTGCTTGTGGTTCAGCCGATTGACGGTAAGGGCAAGGATAAAGGCAAAAGCTTTCTATCCTGCGATACCGTCTCCGCCGGCCCCGGAGATGTGGTGCTCGTTCAGCAAGAGGGAAACACGGCCCGCCAATTATTAGGAAAAATGAGTGATCCATTTCACTCTGTAATCGTCGGTATTGTTGATGAGGTATTATATGGCACGACCAGAAAACCAGATTGAGAATTTAGATGAAGTGATCGAAAAGATCACAAACAGAGTGGTGGAAAAATTATCCCAAATGGGGTTGGGGCACGCAGGACCACAGATGCGCCAGGTGATCCATGAGTCGGCTTGCACCCAGGACCCAGAAGTCTGTTCCGGCTGTGGTAAATGCCCGACCCATAAAAAAGAGGCGACCGATAATATTATTCAGTT
>JAHFAA010000467.1 GCA_023250775.1 Bdellovibrionales bacterium | reverse complement strand
AATCGCCGTTTCGACTTTTCTCAGTTTAAACGTTGGTACAAGCAGGCGGGAACTCCTAAACTCAAGGCCACCTGGCAGTGGAAAAAAGATCGTTCACAGTTTGAATTAACACTTGAGCAATCTTGCGCGGCCACTCCTGGGCAGCCAAAGAAATTGCCTCTGCATTTTCCTTTGCGAGTGGGACTCTTGAACAGTGAGGGAGAAGAGATTCCTTTGAAGCAAAATGTTCTGCACGTTCGAAAGAAAAAAGAGAAATTTATTTTTAAAAATGTGAGTGAAAAGGCGTTACCTTCTCTCAACCGCTCATTTTCCGCGCCGGTTATTCTTGAGGCCCCTTATTCTTTTTCTGATCTTGCCTTTTTGATGGCCCACGACTCTGATGCCTTTAATCGCTATGAAGCTTCTCAGGTCATGGGAACAAAAATTCTTTTAGATTTGGCACGCGGAAAAATTGCAGCAAAGCAAATTCCGTCGACCTATTTCAAGGCCTATGAAAAGCTGCTCCTGGACCCTGCGGTAGAAGATAGTTTGAAGGCCCGGGCCTTGCATCTTCCTCCCGAAACAGTGCTTCATCTCGAGGGAAAAGTGAGTCTTATTCATCCTCTTCACCAGGCCTCGGTCGATTTGCATTTAGAATTGGCGAACAATCTTCGCAATGAGATGTATGCACTTTATCGAGACCTGTATAAAAAGAATCAGGTGGATTATGCCATCGATCCACTATCCGTAGGACGGCGTGCGCTGAAAAATAAATTGTTGAGCTATCTGGCGCAAAGTGGGGCCGATGGAATTTCTTTGGCCTTAGAGCAATATCAGACGGCACAAAATTTTACCGACCAATTAGCGGCCTTCCAGAGTTTAGTCTGGTACGGCGGGTTGTGGGGCCAGGAAGAACAGGCGAATTTGGTCAGCCAGGATTTTTACAAAAAATGGAAACACGACAAACTTACCATTCAAAAGTGGATAGCCACTCATGTTTCTGTAAAAAGTGATGAGGCCTTGAGCTGGGTTCATAAAATCGAGCAGGACCCGGTGTTTGATAAAAAGATTCCCAATTTTATTCGCTCGCTCTACGGAATTTTCAGGCAGAATCACGCTCAATTCCACCATGTCAGTGGTGCGGGCTACCAAGTTATTTCTGATCGCATTATCGAGCTGGATAAAATAAATCCGCAAATCGCCAGTGGTCTGGCCAAGGGATTTTCTCTCTATCGCAGATTGCCACCGGAACTGAAAAAGCACATGCGGCCGGCGCTGGAAAAAATTCTTGCCGGACAACCCAGCAAGAATACTTTCGAAATTGTCTCTAAGACTTTAGGCAAGTAGGGGAGTTATTTTTTCACGGGTTCAACTTTTACTGGGGTACTCCACTCGGAGTATCCCAAGGCCGAGTCGCGATAACGGGCGCGGACAAAATAGGTTTTCAATCCTGCGGTTCCGGTGATTTCATTGAGTCTTAATTTGCTCAAACTTTCTTTTTGATCATGAAAGATACCACCATATTCATTGTAAGCATGATTGAGACGACTCCAAATTAGTTTATCCATAGTCGCTGATGCAGCTGCCTGCCACTCAGTGCTTAGATGCGAATCGCCCTGTGTCTCATGATAACGACTTCCCATGATGACGGTGGAGCCATCGATCTGTTGGGTAAGAGTGAGTGATGGGGGGTCAGGGGCAATATTGTTTTTACGAAGAAGAAACTGATCAACTAATCCGTAATCCCGAACATCGCCATCTTTGCCAAAACTATAACGTTTAAACGAGAGAGTCGCATTTTGTCCATTTTGAACCTGAACGAGGCACCATCCGTGTTCGTCTTTTGACTTCAGATAATTCAAGTAATCTGTCTGCTTAAATTCACCCCAATTGTCCGTGTCACCCCCAATGGAACCGTTGACAAGCATGGTGAGAGCTTGATGGGGATCGTGGCCGCGAGAGTATCCGTGCGTATGCCCGGCAATGACAACGGCGGGTTTGCCGGACTTTTCGTTGAAGGCCGCCAATCTCACATTCACCGCCTTCGAAAAAAGAGATTCACCTTCAATCCACAACTCTGAATCGGCTGGTTGATGGAGTTGGAGGACGACGAAATCAAGCTCCTCATGGCGTTCAGTTTCACTCAGCACACCATCGAGCCAACCCAACTGCAGTTCTTTGTTGTAAGGTGGGTTGGAGTCAAGCGTGATAAAGCGTACGTTTTGGTAATCAAAGTAATACCAGTGCTCAAAAAATTCGGGAGTACCATTCTGAGGAAGCTCAAAATAGGAAAAATAGTAAGGCGTGTTTTCCTCATGATTGCCAATTGCAGTGTAGACACTCAAACGTGTCAGCAGTTGTGCCATGGGGGTGAAGAACTCATCACTCCAGCGTTTGTATTCATTGCCTTTTTGCACGAGATCGCCCGTGAAAAGAGCAAAGCTCATAGGAAAGGTGCGCTCATCTAAATAGCTAGCGAAGGCGTATTTCATGACACTTTGATCAACGATCTGAGAGGTCACTTTTGATCCGCTCTGGGCGTCACTCATGACCACGAAGGCAAAAGGATGAGGGTCTCTAAACAGAGTTTTGAAAAGAAAAAGTTTACTCTTTTGGCCACCTTGTTCGATTTGATAAAGATAGCGGACGCCACTGACAAGCCCCATCAGCTTTGCCTCGTACAGCGCCACCTTATTATCGGGGTGATTGGCGCGTTCAATCAGAGTGGCATGCACTGAAAAAACCTCCGTTTCGCTCTCTCGAAAAAAGAGAATTTGGGGGTGTCCGGAAAAGCTGCCTTCCATGCGAATGGTGACTGAGGTTGGAGTGATATTTTGCAAGTAAGGCCCGGCATTAAACTCAAACCCTTGCGTCACTCCAACCAGTACAAAACCCAGAAGCAGGATAGTCAGTTTCATAGCGTCTCTCATTTTACAATTATGAATGGAGTAATGAGGTTCCTTCTGCTTTTAAATCAGAAATGCCCTGGTAAATTCGCTCGGTCATTTTGTTTTCTGCTGCCTTCGACCAGGCACGGGGGTCATAAAATTTCTTGCCGCCGACTTCGCCGTCGACTTTGAGAACCTGATCGTAATTTTTCATCATATGATCGACGACCGCGCGGGTATAGGCGTATTGCGTATCGGTGTCGATGTTCATTTTCACCACGCCGTATTGGAGAGTCTCATGGATTTCTGACAACTCAGAGCCGCTGCCGCCGTGGAATACCAATTGGTGACGGGCCTCTTTTCCCAGTGCCTGAATCAC
>JAHFAA010000466.1 GCA_023250775.1 Bdellovibrionales bacterium | reverse complement strand
TCAATTGCGCGCGACGATGAGAGGGGGCCAACAATCCCACCAGATTAATAATCTTTTCCTTAACCTCATCACCGACATAAGGATAGGCGTGAAAAAAAACAAAGGTCTGGGCCAAACCACGTTTCGCCATAAAATAACTGGCAACTGGTGAATCAATTCCACCCGAGATCAAAGTAATAGCATGACCGGCAGTTCCAATCGGAAGCCCTCCCATGCCACGAAAATATTCTGACGCCACTAGAACTTTTTCACTTTCAACAAAAACTTCAATCAAAAAATCAGGCCGATGGACATCAACCTTGAGTTCGGGAAAGGCCTGCAATAATTGGTGCCCAAGCTCGCGAGAGATCTCCATTGAGTTGAGAGGAAATTTTTTATCAGAGCGATAGGTTTCGACTTTAAAAGTGAAGGGCCATTTTTTTTGCTTCATCCTAAGCACGGTTCGTGAGGCCGCGGCAAACATATCCTCAATGGTTCGTGCAATACACTCGACAGGAATCACGGTATGCAAACCTGGAATCATTCTCAAGCCTTGAATAAGATCATGATTCAGAGTTGTTTGCGGCTGCTTCGGTTCAAACAAAAAACGCTGGCCCTGATTTCTTAAGGTAAATGGTCCGACCTTGTGAAAAATAAAATATTCGCGCAGGTGCTCGCGTAAAAGTTCAAAATAATCTTCGCGATTTTTACCTTTGAGCCAAAGTTCATCAACCGATATTAAGAGAGCTTGTTCCATAAGATTCAACGTTTTTGAGTGAGAAGAGAAATGGTGTGCATAACCCGGCCTAACAAATTACTCATGACCTGTACCTCTTCAAGAGTGTTTTGGATTCCAAACGAAAGTCTTAGAACATGCTTGTGTAAATCGTGGGGAATGCCTAAATCTGAAAATACGGGATTGATTCCTTTGATTTTTGAAGAACAGGCCGCGGTACTGGAACAAAAGACCTGCTCCATTTCAAGATGTCGCAAAATCACATCACTCGGAATTCCCGCCACCGTCAAAGTCGCAATATAGGGAGAACAATATTCTTCGGCAAAAGGAAAGGATATTTCTCTATGACTTGACAGCCGTGATCGTGCCTCATGATTTAATTGCTTTATTTTTAGCAGAAATTCCTCGCGGTTTGCATGCATCCGCTGGGCCGCCGCATGCATCCCCACAATGAGTGGAAAGGCAGGCGTCCCGGCGCGCATACCGGCTTCCTGTCCGCCACCACACAAAAGGGCCCTGCTTGGAGCTTTTCTAAAATAAATTCCCGCGATCCCCTTCGGACCACCAATCTTATGGGACGAAAGAGAAAAAGAATCAATACACCCATTGTGCAAAGAAACTAAATGTTTTCCAAAACCTTGAACACCATCAATATGAATGTAAAGATGAGGACAGCGCTTTTTAAGCTCACTTGCCATCTCAGCGATGTCTTCCAGATGTCCACTTTGTCCATTCACCCAGGTAAAAAAAATCGCACGCGTATCTGGGGCCAATTTTTCTAACCACGCTGGCAGATCAATCCGGCCATCACTTCTTCTGGGAATCAGATTCAGCTGAGCTGCCGAAGTTTCCAAGGGTACAGTGAGACTTGGATGATCGGCACGACTATAAAAAACTTTATCGCCACTTTTTAAGTTTAACTGCCAAATCGCCCAGTTGTTCGATTCCGTGGCCGAGCCAGTAAAATAAAACTGGTAGCCTTCTGGAGCGGCCACCATTTTTAAAAAATCTTGGCGCATGCTCTCTGCACGCTCGAACAAATCTTTCCCCATGCTATGGGCCGCCGACAAATTGGCATAGTCGTTTTGAAGAGACTGGCCAAGCACTTCCATCACAGACGGAAGGATTGGCCATGAGGCCGCATTATCAAAATAAATCATTGAAAACTTTATCCGCGCAAGCGACGGAGAACGTACTGGAGGATGCCGCCGTTATTAAAATAGTTAAGCTCATCCACCGTATCAATTCGACAGTCCAATTCCACTTTGTCTTTTTGGCCACCTTTTCTTTCAATCACCATATCGACGATCATTTTTGGTTTGAGAGGCCCTCGGGGCGTAAGTGAAATTTTTTCATCGCCAGTCAGATTCAGCGTTTTTCGTGTGACACCCTTTTGGAACATGAGGGGCATGATTCCCATTCCCACCAAGTTGGAACGATGGATACGCTCAAAACTTTCAACCACCACGGCCTTAACACCGAGGAGACAAGTGCCTTTGGCGGCCCAGTCACGAGAAGATCCTGTTCCGTATTCTTTTCCTGCGATTACCACCAAAGGAACATTTTTTTCAATGTATTTCATGGCAGCATCATAGATGGACATCTGCTCACCGGTGGGCAAGTACTTCGTCAGGCCACCTTCAATTCCGCCCAACATTTCATTTTTAATTCGAATGTTGGCAAAAGTCCCGCGCATCATGACTTCGTGATTACCTCGCCTTGATCCATAAGAGTTGAAGTCTTTTTTATCAACCTTACGCTCGGTCAAATAAGTTGCGGCAGGAGCTTTGGAACTGATATTTCCCGCAGGAGAAATATGGTCAGTGGTCACCGAATCACCAAACATCGCCAGAACACTGGCATCTTTCACCGCAAAAGTATCACTGGTTCCTTTTTTCAAATTATCAAAGAAGCTTGGGTTTCTGATATAGGTCGATTTTGGGTCCCAGGCAAAGCGCTGACCAGTTGGCGCCTTGACCGATTTCCAACGGGCATCACCTTCAAAAACATTTTGATAGCGGGACTTGTACATTTTGCTGGTGACGTGTTTAAGCACGGTCTCTTCCACTTCCTTATTCGATGGCCAAATGTCTTTTAAGAAAACATCTTTTCCACCTTTTCCTTTTCCAATCGCTTCCTTAGTCAAATCAATATTCATGCTGCCGGCAATGGCGTAGGCTACAACCAAGGGGGGCGAGGCCAAAAAGTTTGCCTTGATATCGGGTGAAATGCGGCCTTCAAAGTTTCTATTTCCAGAGAGAACGGCTCCGACAATCATATTGTTGCTGTTGATGGTTTTAGAAATTTGCACTGGCAGCGGGCCAGAATTTCCGATACAAGTTGTGCAACCGTATCCAGCCAAATTGAAGCCCAACTGATCTAAGTATTCTTGCAGTCCGGCCTCAACTAAATAATCGGTCACAACTTTTGAGCCCGGAGCAATACTACTCTTCACCCATGGTTTGGCGCTAAGGCCGAGAGCGCGCGCTTTCTTGGCCAAAAGACCTGCGGCCATGAGAACTGATGGGTTTGAAGTATTGGTA
>JAHFAA010000072.1 GCA_023250775.1 Bdellovibrionales bacterium | reverse complement strand
AAAGGTGGCCTCTATCTCGCTATAATAGGTCTGTAACTGTTGAGTAAGTTGATCAAATTCATTCATAAAGTAACGCTTTGGCCTTCCTTCCTGTTATAATCGTTAAAAATGGGGGGCCGTCACAAAAAGGCAAGAGTTCCCGTATTAATAAATTAAGGAAACCCAAATGTCGATCCAGGGTTTGCGAGATCATAATGATGAGGAACTGATGTCACTGTATTTAACAGGTGATCAGGCCGCTTTTTCAAAACTTTTCGCTCGTTATGAACGGCCTGTTCATTCATATCTACGACATAAGCTGGGCAAACGTGAATTGGCCGAGGAAGTTTTTCAAGACTGTTTTATGAAATTACACCGTTCACGATATCTCTATGATTCAAAATACCCTTTTAAGGCATTTCTCTTCACCATTGTAAGAACCGTACTGATTGACCACTATCGAAAAGCTGGACGCCAGCAGAACATCTCTACGGAACCACTCGAATCCACAGAGAGTGCATTAGCAGAATGGCCAGAAGAGGCCATGTTGTACTTGGCCCCGCGGGAACAAACGGCCATTGCCGGGCGCTATCTCGACGACAAAACATTTCAAGAGTTGGCGATTCAACTCGAGACAAGTGAAACGAATGTTCGAAAAATAATTTCACGCTCATTGGCAAAATTAAAAAAAATTTTAACAGGCCAACAAACATGAAAAAAATACCGAATCCATCAGCTTGGGAAAATGAGTATCGTCAATTTTGTCGAGAAGAAGAAACATGTTCCTGTGACGAAGCAATCCCGAGTAACAAAATTGTCGAAAATAAAATTCTTTGGGATTTAAAATATGGACATTGGGTCAGTGCCGCGAAAGTCATGCTCTGCCAAACCATCACGGGGATCGCCAGCGTTTTTATCTGTCCTCAATTTCATCTTGGAATGGCCTCACAGAAATACGTCGTGCATACATTCCATCATCTCTTTGGAGCTGAAGGATGTATGCTAATCTGTGGCTCTATTTTTCTTGGCAGTGGTGCCCTGCTCGGTCTGCTACTGCTGAGACGTGACGAAATTCAGCGCTTGCGTTTTAGTTTTTTAGGCAGCTTTCTGCTGGTTGCTATCTTTTCTATTTTTGCCTTTATCGTTCTGGGTGCAGAAATTTATTTACAAGAAGGATTGTGGTGGGTTCTTGGGGCCTTTACGACTCCCGCACTCATCTTTATTCTCGACAAGAGTATTCGAGGAAGAACCCCTGGTCATTTCGCGGCAGCGTCTTTAAAAATGAAATAGGCCGCCAAAACAAGACAGAGTGAAGCAAAGAAAAAATTTTTTGTGAGCTGCACCCTCATATAGAAAACCGCAAAGACGGAAAAGACCACCATGGTGATAATTTCCTGGGACACTTTAAGCTGCGGCAAGGTCATGTGTCCAAAGCCAATGCGGTTGGCCGGGACCTGCAAACAATATTCAAAAAAAGCGATTCCCCAACTGATCAAGATGGCCCAGTAAACTGGCGTTGATTTCACGTATTTCAGATGACCATACCAAGCGAAGGTCATAAAAATATTGGATAAGACGAGTAACCCCAAACTATTTAAAATAAGGATTATCTCCGCGTTTGTGGTCGGTCACATCAACCACCTTTTTAATTTCTGGAATTAATTTTAACAGTGTCCGTTCGATTCCGTCTTTGACTGTCACGGAGGCCTGAGAACATCCCTGACATCCTCCCCCAAAATAAAAGAATGCCGTTTGTGAGTGAACATCAACGAGAGTGACGTAACCACCATGCGCCGCCAGCGATGGTGCAATAGACTCTTTTAAAACCTGTTGAATACGCTTGCCCAACTCGCTATTCACATTGGCCTCATTAATTTTAACGGCGGGAGGAGTTGCGGCGGCAGGTGGAAGCGCGCCAATATAACTTTTACTAAAGAAGGGAATCCCCTCTTTATAGAGCCGTCGAATGAGCTGCCCTACTTGTCGGGCATTTTCAGGCCAGGGTTCTGAGTTGTTTTTCTTCACTACTAATTTATTGCCATCAACACCCACTTCAGAAACCCAAGGAAACTCATACAATCCACTAAATAATTCTGAGCCAACAGCTTCGGCGCGAGAATGGCATTCGACCCTACGATCAAGTAACGGAGCGGACACGGCAAAGAAGCAGACATTGGTAGTCTGAGAGGGAGTGGCCAGAATTTCTAACTCTTCCTTTTTCATACTTTCACCTAGACGCTTAACATCGCCTCAGAAGATTTTTTTTTCATGTCTTTAATTGTCGAAAATTTATAAATACCTGTTCCATGGCCATCGCTAAAACGAATCGCCAAACCATAGCGGCCAACCACATTGCACTGATCAGCACGAATGGTAAGAGGCACAGATTCAATTTTTAACAAACGTTCTCCGGTATGCTCATCGACGCAAGCAGCACACGGGCATTCGATTCGAAGAGTATAAGCATCCACTTCAGATTTCGTGCCATCTTTCCAAGTTATCACTACGGTATTTTGCTGTGTTTCAACTTTTTCGGCCTCAACCGAAAGACCTTTGGCCTCCATCGTAGTAACAGTGTCGACAATTTTTTTGGCCAACTGGACAAAGGCCTTGGCCGAAGGAGAATCTGGTTTGGTCTCCATTAAATTGCTGCCTTCATCACCGCTCATCATGATTTCTGGATCGAGAGGAAGGGCGCCTAAGAACGGCACCTTCAGTTCACTCGCCATGGTCTCACCACCGCCACGCTTAAAGGGCGCAGAAACTTCACCGCAATGAGCGCAGGTAAAGCCGCTCATATTTTCCACGATGCCAAGAATGGGAACATTGACGGCCTTAAACATATCCGGGGCCTTCTTGGCCTCTTCCGCCGCAACTCTCTGAGGAGTCGTCACAATCACCGCGCCGGAAAAACGCGCTTGCTGCACGAGCGTAAGCTGAATATCTCCCGTGCCTGGTGGCAAATCGATCAATAAAAAATCTAAATCGCCCCATAACACGGCCGTTAAAAATTGTTGAATGGCCCCGATGGCAATAGGTGCACGCACGACAAAGGCCTTACCAGAGGGATTCATCGCTCCCATGGACATAAACTTAAGTCCAGATTTATTCATAGGTAAAATATAACCGTCTTGGCCCATCGGACGCTCTGTACTCCCGAGTAATCCTGGCTGACTTGGGCCGTAGAGATCAGCATCCAAAAGGCCAACTTTATATCCAAGCTGCTTGAGCGCTAGCGCCACATTGGTCGTGACAGTTGATTTCCCAACTCCCCCCTTCCCACTGGCAACTGCGATGATATGTTTGACTGATTCAAGACCGGGAACACTGCCCATATAAACCTCACTTCTCTGATATATTTTTAGGTCGTATACCTGGATAATTAGGCCAAATAATGTCTTATTTCAAGCAGAAAATATTGGTGGCAGATGTCTCAATGAACAAAAATCAAAGCTGCAATTCCAGACAAGATCACGACGACCGAACTGATGATGGGGGCCTTAACCGAGAGCCACTGAAAACGTCCGCCACTTTGCAAATGATCCATCCCGGCGACCACGATAAGTCCAATTCCAACCAATGAAACCGCTAGGCCGAGACTAAATCCCGCCACCGCCAATACTCCAAATGCAAACTTTCCAATTGAAAGGGCCAGCAACATCACCGTGATTGAAGCGGGACAAGGAATCATCCCACCTGCGGCACCAAAAGTAATAATCTGCGCAAAGGTGGGGCGCTCGCCTCGCTTCGCGTATTCTGGCATCGAAGCAGCATGAGCTCGCGCATGTTCATCATCCGACATCGCGTCATGATCGTGATGATGTTCGTGGTCATGGTCATGGTCATGGTCATGGTCGTGATGGTGATGCTGATGAAAGTGCCGAATGCGCCGTGACAGCATCCAAAGCCCAAGAATAATAACAATGATGGCGCTGCCTATTTGAAGCCAGTGAGTAACATCTTGTGTGAACGTTTCTTGTCCGAGCCAAAGAGCAGCAACCGAAATTCCCACGACCACAATACTATGAGTGAACGCGACAGAAAGTCCCAGCAACAAGGCATCACGCTTTGTACCCTTGATCCCAATCAGATAGGCGGCAGTTAAAGTTTTAGCATGCCCAGGTTCCAAAGCATGAAGGGCCCCTAAGCCTAGGGCGGTCGGAAAATACAACCAACTCAATGGGTTTTCGATAATGGGATTCATTTACTTGGTCAGAAATTCATTCATGGCCTTGGCGGCCTTACGACCGGCCCCCATGGCAAGAATTACTGTGGCACCACCGGTAACAATATCACCGCCGGCAAAAATTCCACGCTTGGAAGTTTCCATGGTGTCGGGATTAACTTCGATATTTCCCCACTTATTGGTCTTAATATCTGGATTAGTTTCGAGGAGAAGTGGGTTCGAACCATTTCCAATTGCAACAACCGCGATATCAATGGGCTCAAGATATTCAGAACCTTTTATCTCTTGCGGTTTTCTTCGTCCTGATTTGTCTGGCTCACCCAGCTCCATCTTTTGCAGCTTTACGCTGTTTAAGCGCTGGTTTTTATCGCCCAGATACTCGAGAGGATTATGCAGTGTTTGGAAAATAACTCCCTCTTGTTTGGCGTGATGAATTTCTTCCGTTCGGGCCGGCATTTCATCCTCTGAGCGACGATAAATAATACGAGCAGTTTTTGCTCCAAGACGCTTGGCCGTTCTGACCGCATCCATGGCCGTATTTCCACCGCCGACCACCATGACATTTCGGCCCTTAGGGTCAAGCACAGGTGAATCGAAATCTGGAAATTTATAGGCCTTCATCAAGTTGATGCGCGTGAGAAATTCATTGGCCGAATAAACCCCTGCCAATTCTTCGCCCTTAATATCCATAAATTTTGGAAGGCCGGCACCGACGCCAATAAAAATGGCCTGAACACCTTCATCTTTTTGCAATTCATCGATCGTGATGGTTTTTCCGATGACGGCATTTTTTACAAATTTCACACCGGCATCAGCGAGTCGTTGAATTTCCTGGCGAACAATGGCCTTCGGAAGACGAAATTCGGGGATGCCGTAAACAAGAACCCCACCCAATTCATGGAGGGCCTCATAGACCGTGACATCGTGACCCATTCCAACGAGATCGGCGGCACACGCCAAACCGGCGGGGCCACTTCCTACGATAGCAACTTTTTTGCCGGTCGGTTTTACCTTCGTCGGCTTTGGAATCATATTGAGTGACATAACCTTATCAGCAACAAAACGTTCCAAACGCCCAATCGCCACAGAGCTAAATTTCTTGGTTAAAACGCAAGTGGACTCACACTGCTTATCTTGAGGACAAACGCGACCACAGATCGCGGGTAAAAAGTTGTCTTCGCGAATTTTGTTGTAAGCTCCGACATAATCTTCAGCGACGACGCGTTCGATAAACTGGTCAATCTTGATATTGACCGGACACATATCGATACAGGTCGGGGTTTTACACTGCAAACAACGTTGCGCCTCATTGATGGCCAGACCAACATCATAGCCCAGTGCAACCTCCTCAAAGTTAGTATTTCTAACATTCGGATCTTGCTCAGGCATAGTATTGCGAGGCATTTTCATTCTATCTTTCATCAAAGGAAACTGGGCCATGATTGCTCTCCGTTCTTAGGCTTTGGCCGGTTTTTGGTTAACCAGCTGACATTCATGTTCAAATTTCAGAGTCGATTCTTTTTCTAAATCTAAATACGTCTTATTTCTATTGATCAAATTGTCGAAGTCGACATTGTGAGCATCAAATTCAGGACCGCTCACGCAGGCAAACTCCGATTTCCCATTGACGATTACGCGACAGCCACCGCACATTCCAGTGCCGTCAACCATAATCGGGTTTAAGCTCACAACTGTTTTTATTTTGTGAGGACGAGTTGTCTCAGTGACGGCCCTCATCATGGGAATTGGCCCGATGGCCAAAACAAAATCAATTTTTCGACCTTCACTGATTAATTTTTTCAAAATATCTGTGACAAATCCATGATGACCATAAGAACCATCATCGGTGGTGATATAGGCTTCATCACTAAATTTTTTCATCTCTTGTTCGAGGATTACCAACTCTTTGTTGCGCGCACCATTGATGGTAATCGTATGGTTTCCTGCTTTTTTTAAGGCCATGGCAATTGGGTAGGCAATGGCAGTTCCGACACCGCCGCCAATGCAAACGACAGTTCCAAAATTATCAATATGAGAAGGTTTCCCCAAAGGACCAACCACATCTAAAATGCTATCTCCAGCATTAAGGGTATTTAATTTCTTAGTCGTTTTTCCAATACCTTGAGCGATAATCGTGATACTTCCTTCTTTGGTATTAGAGTCGGCAATGGTCAGAGGAATTCGCTCTCCAAATTCGTCGAGTCTAAGAATCACAAACTGGCCGGCCAGTCGCTTTTTGGCAATACGTGGGGCCTCGATTTTGAAAAACTTGACATCTTTGGAAAGAAATCGGGCCTCAAGAATTTTAAACATAAGGATGAATCCTCCGTTTGACTAATATAGCTTGATTGGTGAAACTATTGCAAAATTTCATACTGTTCCGAAAGGATCAAAGAATCGAGGATAATCTAGAATGTATCAAAGCGAAAGTCTAAATGAAATTCACGATCTTGATCAAAAAATTGAAATTATTTGCTCAGATAAGACTCTCGGGGGAACGATTGTTGAAGTTGGAGGGGCCTTAAGTGTTGGGGAACTCTTCCATCGCTTTTCCTCTTCAAAAAACAGTTTTTTAAGAATGACCCCCACCTGTGACTTAAAATTCTGCGATTCGAACTGCAAAATGCAAGATTGCGCCGACCTTACGAGTGAGCAGTGCATCCGAAAAATTTTTGCAATTGAATCTAAGCTCTCGGAAACGCTTCCCTGTGATCATTACTTTATTTATGCGCAGAATATACAGTATGACACACACAAGAATTCAATCCGAGGTTGGGCCGGCGTGTCTTATGCTCGATCCCGAACCAACTCTCCTCAAGTCTTTGTAATTCATGTAGAATTTCCGGTTAAAGGTCAAGATGACAAACTCAAATCTTTGGCCACTTTTGGTACAAATTTAATTTACGCTGCCATTTATCAGGGTACTGATGAGCAACTCTTTACCAATTCACTTCGCAACGGTTTCTCACAAGATACTTTAAATATTAAAGAGGTTTTTATGTCAAACAATCAGACTGTCGACGGCCTTCTCAAACGCGCTATTGCCCAAGAAGTTGAATCGCAACAATTTTATAAAAAAGCATTGGAAAAAGCGCGCGACAACAATGTGAAGAATTTTTTGAAAGAACTTATCCGTGAAGAAGAGCAACACGAACGCATGATGAAGAATGTCATGGAAAACGATCTCTATGATGGAGATGCAGCTGTTGATGCCGCTCTTCTCAAAAACATCAAACACTCCCACGAAACCGAAAACTTTAAGTGGAGTGCCAAGGTCAGTATGAAAGAAATTTTGAAGGCGGCCTTAACACGCGAGTTCAACGCCATTAAGCTTTTTGAAGGTTACGCCGCACTTCCGCTTCATCCCGAAGTACAATCCTTATTTAAAAATCTCGCCCTTGAAGAAAAAAGACATCATCAGGAAATAGATAAGAAGTTCCAGGCCCTGACAGGTGACATGGGTGACGATTTTTAATCCAAAGTGGCAATTAGCTCGAAATAGCTGATAAATGTAATTCATAGAATTATCGCCGCCGATTACAATTCTTCTATGAATAGATACAAATTAGAACTCATTCCTGCCAATGATCAACTGTGTATTTTTTTGCAGCGTCACAATGAAAAAACTTTTTTTCAAAAGACCACCGATATCATTTATGAAGGTCATCTTCCCATGGCCGCATACGTGCTTCTCAAAGGTGAAATGCAAATCCGCAAAGGAAGACGAATCGCACGCACGATCAATGAATCAAATATCATTATTGGCGCACGAGAACTTATGAATAAAAAACCCTTCCCCTATTCCATATCCATCAAGGCATCATCGGAAACATATATCTTATGTCGTAGCTCACTAGAAGAGGCACTAAAAGCAGGGTATCTGGAAGATCTCAAGCCGAAGCTACATCTGTAAAAATTCGATGACTTCCGCTTTTTTATCAAAGACGTCCTGACGACCAAGCTCAATTAATCGACGGGTATACGGCGCTTCAAAAAGAATATAGCTAATCAAATCCGATGCCTCGCGCGCGTTACCAAGTCCGTTGATCAGAAATTGAATGGTTTTGGGCATAACTAAATTTTCTTCAAAGGCAATTTCACTCAACATGCGACTGGGGGTCATGACAAAAGTTTCAATGGGTCGCAATCCTGTATTATTGACCGGCCCAAGCGATGCCACAGTTTTGTTGATGCGCACGAGACGCTCAAGATCACTATCAAGGGCATCTAGAAGAATCCCGTTTAGGATAATACTCAGGATCTTTCCTGGCGTTGGCGGATACTCGCGAGGAATGCTGATTTGATTGCGCGTCCGCACACCAATAATGAAAAGTTTTTCTGCTCCAAGTTTTATCGGAGGACTCAGAGGCGTGTAATCGCGCAAAGAACCATCGCCATAATGAACTTTGTCGATCTTAATGGGAGGAAAGATCAAGGGAATGGCCGAGGTTGCCATGATGTGTTCATGGGTGAAGCGGGCCAAATTGCCTTCACGTTTGACTCGTTTCCAAGGTTGAATATCTCTGTATGTTTGAAAGAAGGCCTGCGAAAGTCCCGTGGAATAGTTGACCATGTTCATAGAAAGCGCTTCGACCAGGCCTTGCTTCATGACCTCATCAATGCGGGAAAAATTAATGTGCTTTTTTAAAAGTTCGCGCAGGGGAGCGGTATCCAACAAAGAAAGTGACTTTTGGCCAGTCCCCAATGAGCCTGACGAGAGTGACTTCAACCAACGAACACCGTTCATGGTGAGAGAAAAAGTACTGGTTTTATAAACCATATCAGAGGAGATATTGCTCCACACTTCGCGAATTTCATGGGAGATGTCCAGAAGATTGGCCTGGTCGAGTTTTGAGGCCAAGAGACAAGCGTTGATGCCACCAGCGCTGATTCCGCTGATAATTTTAAACGGCCAAGGGATATTATTCTCATGACAAATTTCCAGCGTCGCTGAAATGGCCCCGGCTTGATAGGCACCACGGGCACCTCCGCCGGTTAGTACAAGACCACATTTTTTCATGGTGAGACTCTCCCTTTGTTTTAGTTTAATCTTGAACAGGGAGGAGAGCAATCATTGACCGATTTTCTTCCCGAAGACGCGCTGAAAATTGTGATATATGAGTGACGTGAGCTCTTCCATTGATTGCCCACTTTGCTCGGCAAATTGATGATAGACATCGACGAGAGAGCGAGTGCTATCATCGGTTTCTAAAAAAATGTTCTGAAGTGGAAGATGAGACAGGTTTTTGACTAGGGACGAATTAGACCGAAAAAGATTATCTCCAAGAGAAAAAAAGCATTCCGATCCAAGCGTGGCCAGCTTGGCAAGATCGACACGATCACCATTAAAATCATGAAACAGGAGAGCACCTTGAAATTTTAATTTTTTGATCACAGAAATAATGTCCAGATGAGCACGCACCGAATGAAGGACAATCAAAGGCACCTGCAACTGTTTACAGAGATCAATCTGCTTCACAAAAATTTTATTTTGCATGGCCAGGTCGATCGGGCATACTCGATCGAGGCCCATTTCACCGAAGGCAAGAAGCTTCGAATCTTTGATTCGCTCTTTAAATTCCGTCTCGATCTCCTCGATTTCAACTTTATCGGCACACCATGGATGAAAGCCAAAGGTGTATAGTCCTTGATAGTGATGAGGTCGCTTCACAAGACCTGGAGATTCAGCAAAAACAATAATGTCTTTTGAGGAGGCAGTAGGAATTTGATGAGTGTGAACATCCACCAGAGGAAATTCTAATTTCATTTCTGGCATATTTTTTCCACAATATGGTAGGCGGCCAACAAACCAAACGCTCCTGTCAAAAAGACCGCAGACCCCAGACCTTGTTCACAATCTAATTTTACAGAGGTCGCTTCGCACTCATTTGGCGAGATAGATTTTTCGGTAGAAAAGACACATTCCACGCCAAATTTCTTTTTCTTACGATTGTTTTCGTCTTCTCGCCTTAGCTTTTTGCGCATGCGGAATAATAAATTATCATTATATGAAAGGCCAAGATCATCAATGACGATTGCTCGGGGATCACGTTTGCCTCCCGCCGCACCGACGATCAAAAGAGGAATTTCAAGTTCCCGACAGCGATTAAAAAGCAGAATTTTATATTGAAGACTATCAATGGCATCCAAAACAAAATCGTAAGAAGTAAGGATGGCGTCGGCATTTTTTTCAGTGAAAAAATCTTGAATCGTGTGAACTTTAGCGTCGGGATTGATGGACTTGATTCGCGCTTCCATGACAGAAACTTTGCTCAGGCCAACAGTTTCAACTGTGGTATGAATTTGACGGTTGGTGTTACTGGCGCAAATTTCATCGAAATCGACGAGGGTGAACTCTCCCACGCCACATCTGGCCCAAGCCTCCAGTGCCCAAGATCCTACTCCTCCTAAACCAATGACGAGGATATGAGCACTGGCCAATTTTTGTGGACCACTGGCGCCGTACAGGCGAGCAACTCCACCAAAACGAAAGGCATAATCATTCAAATTTACGGCCAATTTTTCGACAAGTTTTTAACGATAATATCAATAACGTCTTTATAAATGATTTTGCCACCAAAGGGAATCGGGGCCGTATTGGCGTAATGATCACTCGGCACGATGGCCAACAGCTCACCCCATTTGGCCGACTCAATCGCTACAGGGCCGTCACTCAAACTTGATCCGGCATTTGTATTCACGCGATGAGCAATTAAAAGATAAGGATTTTGGGTATAGAGAAAATCAGGGTCAGGAATATACGAGGCAATGGAAAAATAGCGCACACTAGGTGCATCAAGATTTGTAACATTAAACTGCTCTTGCATATTCTTGGTGCCGAGTTCAGTCACCGCAGTCCAGTTGTCGTTATAGAATCGGCGGACCATCTCAATAATATCTAACGAAAAACTTTTGTCGTTTCGAAATTGCAAGGCCCAATCGGCCACTTTTGAACCGCGGTGAGGCGTTGAGATTGTGGTCAGTGAAAGACAGCGCCCTTTAAAGTCGTAGCGAGATAACATCGAGCGGGCCACTAACCCACCCATGGAATGCCCAACCAGATGAAAAGGACCGGTGGGTACCAGACGTTGCACCTCATGCCACAGATCATCACCACTGGCCTCAATGGTATCGACTGCTGGAGTTCGTGCAATGTAGAGAGTGTATCCACGATCACGATAGGCCTTCTTGAGAGGAACCAGATATTCAAAAGGTTGGTAGCCGATTCCAACACCGTGCACATAAATAATGGGTGCTGGGCCTGCAAAGGCCACTGAACAACAAAACGCGAACAAGAAAATAAGTTGCTTCAACATGAAATCTCCTACAAATTTGAGTCTGCGGGATTTTCGCGTTCCATAAATTTGAATGTCAATTGAAGTTATCAGTTTCCCCCTTAAAAAAACTAACATTCGAGGACAAACCTGTTATTTCTTGGCCAAACAGCTTGGGGCACCTCTACAATTTTGCCCGAGTAATGAACTTTAAGTCAGGAGGAAATATGTTGAAAAGAAGTCTGGTAACCCTAGTGGCCCTGGCGACGGCCGTGGGCTTCAGTGGTTGCAAAAAAGTCGTGGATACTTTTACTTTGAATGTGGGCAATAACGCTGTTACGACAACAGCAAATTTTGCACCCGAATTTGGTCTAAACGTGAATGGTTCACAAGACATTATTGTGAAAGGCGTTAAGTACGGAACAATCAGCCTGGCCGCAGCCAACCCTCAAGAAGCTAAACCATTCCAAGTTAACGTCACTGCAAACTTAGATATGTTCACCACAGGCGTATGGGAAGGTTTTGGACCTGTAACAACTCTTCCAAACGGCGAACCACTCCCAAGCTGGATCACACCTAGTGAGTTAGTTCGCATTGATATCCCTAACTTCTCTGATGCCGTGGATCTGACTCTCTACGTTGGTTACAAAAATCCGTTCTACGTTGGTGTGGCCGTCGGTTTGAAATTTTTTGACAACC
>JAHFAA010000465.1 GCA_023250775.1 Bdellovibrionales bacterium | reverse complement strand
TGTGCTGAATCCGTCCTTACCTTTTTTTCATAGCTACTCCCATTTAATGAGTTGCACTCTCTTAAACTACCTTGTGTATTCGTCAAGGCTTCAGGAAGGGGGCGGGTTCCTAAGGGGTGAAAAATACTCATTGAATTTATTCCGTTCAAGATTGATACTGTCATAGGGTAAAAAGGGGAGCGGGATGACCCGATTAGTGATACTTATAGCTTCATTGTTGCTTTCCACAATCAGTTCTCCGGTAGAAAACACCACACCTCGAGCAACATCCGACGATCTTGTTCACGTAATCCACGCATCCGAAAACATCTACCAGATCTTTCGCACACTTGATCCGAGCTGGCAGTCTGGCCTGGGTTGCTTTCAGAACAAAGGGCTTGAGTTCTTTAAAACTACTTTTTGTGACAAAGCAAAAATTAAGGAATCTCATCCCATAGGATCTCTACGCAGGGCCATGGATGATCTCATAAATCCCATTAAAGAAAGAATTCAAAAGAAAGAAAATCTCGATGCAACTGATAATGAATTTTTAAAATGGCTTGGTGTTGAAGTTGCCAATTGCCAGCGAGAGGAGAGCGATCCGTATCACGCAAACAAAAAATTACGTGGTAGTATTATTAATTCAAAAAACTTATCTGAAAAATTCAGAGCGCTAGCGGGACGAGAAATTCCAGTTTCTGACGGGACAACATTAAACCAAGATCAAGCTGTCTTATTGATGACTAATCCACTGTTTCCATTTCACCGATCTGGTTGGTCGCCTCATCGTTTTGAGGTGGACTATGGTGGATTGTTGGACTTATCTTTCTCGATTTTAACCCAAGAGGAAGATCAGCGGATTAAAGCTGCATACTCCAATCTTTCACGTAAGGCCGACCTGCTTAGAAGCGATTTATTCAAGAAGAATCCAGACCTTTTTTATTATGCCGCCGTTGACCACTACATGGATTATAGAAATCATAAAGATTTTGACATTAACGAAAATTGGTCGCGTTTGGGCCTTGATGAGTCCGGTCCATCGCCTGAAATTTTGAACAAAATCAAAATACTTGAACAAGAAAAGAAATTAAGAGCGGCAGCACAGGAAATATTAACTGCATTCCCCCCGGGTGAAGTAAGTCTGATTGATGATGACGGAGTACCATTGCAAGAGATGGATTTCGAAAATCTAGGTTTTAAGTCGCTTAGTGTTTTTGGTTTTGTGCCACAAAAAAAGCCTAAATCCCCTCCTTACTCCCTTGAACCTACGAGGACGAAAAATGGGCAGATTGTATCTTGGGAAATAAAAAAACGTGAAACCCTTCCAAAGGTTAAGGTTAGCGAATACTTCAGTGCGCATGGATTTTTTCCAGCAGACACTGCGCAACTTTTAGCGCTGAATAAAACGCAGGAACGTCGCATGCTGGAAGAAGAAAAGGGCATTGCTAAAGCGCTTTTGAGCGACCCTGCGACGATTGCAAAAGTGCGGGAAATCACAGAAGAGGCCCAGCGATTGATTGAGTGGTCGGATCGAATCCAACAAAAAATTAATGCTAGTGTTAAGCAATTCCTTGGTGGTCAAGACAGTTCCCTTCAGCATGGATGTGAGGGGCTTCGAGACCGACTCATTTCTCAATATGCTGCAAATAAGTGGGTCACTGGGCTTTATAATGACCCACAAGTTAAGGCCAAAACAGAAGAGAACATTAAGACCGCAGCAACTTGGGTAAATGCCGCAATTCAAGGTTCAATCCTCTCAGATCACAGCAAGGGAATCATTAAAAAAAGAATCGATGACGTTAAGTTACAAAGCGATGATGTTACACCCGATGATCTGTTAACCAATTTCAAGCAGGCCAATGAAGTCTATGAAAAATTTAAAGCGCATCCTGGATTTTCGTCAGACGAGGCCCTAAGGGAGTCGGTGGAATTGTTCAGCGGTCGTACTGATGTTAGCGGGAACATTGCGGTGAATGCCTCATATCAACATCCTCCACGTCACACTATCGAGATCATGGCGGGATATATGATTCCATCTGCGCAAAATGAGCACAGATTGCAGACTCTTCACACTTTCGCCCATGAGTTAGGGCATGCCATAGATCCATTTGTTGGCGGTGGCACAGCATTGTATGCCATGAGTGAGGAGAGTTCTGTGGAAATCAATAAGGTCCGAACTTGTTTACAAGGTGACCGCACAAATCAGTTTAATATAGCAGAAGATTTCGCCGACCTAATAGGAAATGAGGCCATCGGCTTCTACTTGGCCAGCAATCAGGATGTGTCCGACTCTCAGAGGCTGCAATATCTTCAGGACCTCCTAAGTGCATCCTGTAATCCGCAGAATATTTTTTTGGATGAGCATGGAAAAAGTAGTGATAGAGCCGAAATCACTTTGAATAATCCCAAAGTGAAAAATGCGTTTATGGAGACGATCGAATACTCTCAGGATCGATCTAAACAAGATTGCGGGGCAAAATTATGGGCCAGATAAAACATTTAATTTTAGCCGGTGTGATGCTGTTTTCTTCAACGATATGGGCCTACCAGGTCAATTTTTTGAAAAATGATATGAAGGAAGTCGTGAAGATTAATCTGGAAAAGAAGTATTACTCGATAAAGGAAGGCATGACTACAGAGCGAGGGCGTATTAGGCCTTGCCATAACAACCTTATGGCAAGTTTTCTCAATATGCAGATTAAAAATCACTACTGTCCGAGAAACCAAATGCTAGGATTTCTTGAAGTCTCCTTTGCGCAAAAAAAACCTGCAATTTTTCAAAGAATGTCTTGGTGTGGAAGTGCAAGCATGTCGTTGAATAGTTTAGTCGCGGCCTTTAATCGTTGCTCGGGCAGCGAAAAGAGGTTCCAGGTTCCAAATCGGGATGCGGTGCGATTGCAAAACTGAAAAAAATGAAAAATTTCAATTACGTCTTTGTGACAAAGTATTAGTCTCACTTTATATTGCCCCCATGCCTAGGTCACATTGGTTTTAAAAATGACGAGGCAAATAGTATCCGGGTGGGATTAGAAAGACCGGAATTTTCCTATGGGCGCGACGACAATTCTCGAAAAGTAATTTGGCCAGCGATCACTCATCCAGACATTACCGAAGCTGAAGCGCTTTTGGATGAATTCATGCCCACGATGGAAGAGTTGGATAGGCGATCTTCTAGCGATTATAGCAATCAGCTTCCACTTTTTTGATGATCAATTAAAATTTAGGATTTATTTGTTAAAGAACCTACCTAAAATCGCAATGCATCCCGATTTGGAACCTGGAA
>JAHFAA010000464.1 GCA_023250775.1 Bdellovibrionales bacterium | reverse complement strand
AATACAGAAGCACTGCCGGAATAATCCCTGCCGCCCCATTGGTTGGCGCGGTAACCACACGTCCGCCAGCGGCATTCTCCTCATTCACCGCTAAGGCATAGAGGTTAATCCAGTCTAGAACTTCGAGAGGATCAGGCAGTGAATATTCGCCGCGCTTTGCCTTGAGTTCCTGCAGGTTCTTAAAAATTGCAGGTGCGCGCCGGCGGACCTTGGATTCTCCAGGCAGAATACCCTCATTGTGTAGGCCCTGGTTGACACAATCTTGCATACTCTGCCAAATCTTCAACAGCTCTTGGCGCACTCCTGATTCATCAAGATAGGTGCACTCCTGTTTCCACATCAGCTGTGAAATTTTGCATTGTTGCTTTTGGCATAACTCCAGCAGTTCCTTGGCCGAATTAAATTCAAAAGGCCCGGACAGTTTTTTTATCGGAGCATTTTCCGCACTCTCCTGATAAATAAAACCTCCGCCGATGGAATAGATTTTTTTCTCACACAGAAGTTGATCTTCACTGTTATAGGCACGAAAAGACATTCCGTTGGGATGCAAGGGTAAACTCTGCTGACGCAAAAAATGAAGATCTTTTTTTAGATTGAAGATGATGGTTTTTTGTTTCAAAAGTGTCAGTTTATTTTCAAGATTCACTTTTTCCACAATGGAGGCCGCGACTGCGTTGCTGACATTTTCAGGTTTTTCACCACTGAGGCCTAAGAGAATGGCCCTCTCGATGCCGTGACCTTGCCCTGTCCATGCCAGGCTGGCATAAAGATCGACTTCAATTTTCTCTATCAAAGGCAAGGTGTTTGCAAGCTCACTGATAAAAACAAAGGCCGCCCGCATGGGGCCAACCGTATGCGATGACGATGGGCCGATACCCAATTTAAAAATATCGAAAACACTTGGTCTGAAAGGCCCTGTATTATACATGTGATCGGTTCCAAGCAATGACTTTATAATTGCCACTCTTTCTCACCATTAATTTATTCATTATAAATTCTCGTCGCAAAGTACATACGTCTGGGTGAAACGCCATGAGAAACTTGTTGATGTCATTTTCAGAATACACTTTATTGGGATCGAGTTTCGAGACTAAGTATTTCAGCACCACCACGCGTTTATTCCTCACAGTCGGAATGGATTTGAGACGACCATGTTCAAAGAATGATTGAATTATTTTTGATTCAAGGCCTGAATCATGTTTTTGGTTTGAATGTCGTTCCAGAAATGCAAACAACTGCGCCTCTGATACGCGCCAGTCTTTTCCAATCTTGTAACCTTCAATCTCACCGGCCAGAAGTTTGCGGGCAATAACTTGCGGGTTCATTTTTAAAATGTCGGCCACTTCTGAGGAAGTAAAAAACCGAAGACTGGACTCATATTCTTTATTCTTTTCTTTTTCCATGAAGAGTATTTTATGGTACTTTGAAGGATATTGCAATATTAAAAAGGATTTTATGACGAGAACTGCAAGCAAAGCGTGGGGAACACCTTTAACGCTGTTTTTCATTGCCAGCGCCTTATTTGGTTTCGGAATGTCCTTCTTAGGCGTTTTGATGAATTTACGTCTTGCGGACTTGGGAATGTCAAAATCCTTAATTGGCGACATTCAAAGTGCCGCAGCGTTTGGAACGGTCCTCGTCGCTTTACCAGCGGCCGTCCTCTTTGACCGGATCTCAACCCGATCATTATTGGTTGCTACAACACTTTTAAGCGCTATGGGGTTCGCGGCCCTCGCTCTTAGTCTCGATGCACGCCTCCTCTTCCTTGCATCGTTCGTCATGGGGGGAGCTTCTGCCGTCCACGGAGTCATTGCGGCGCCATTCCTCATGCGCCACGCGGGGGAAAAGGCCCGCTCCGATGCCTTTGGACTTAATTACGGAATCGAAGTCGCGGCCGGAATCATAGGCACTCTCGTCGCCGGCTGGTTGCCGGTTTTCCTTGTGAATCGTTTGCTCAGAGGTGATTCCGCCGCCATGCTTGTGGGCGCTATCTCAATCCTGCTCGCGGCGCTCCCCTATTATGCCACTGGAGATGTCCGAGAGACCAATGGATCAACACAGCCGATCAGCTCCTATCTGTTCAATCGCAACCTGCCTCGATTTCTTAAAATAATTGTGCCCGACATTTTGATTGGCTTCGGCGCAGGAATTACCATTCCTTTTTTGAATCTCTATTTGAAGGAGCGCTTCCATCTCAATACAGGAACCATTGGCACCGCTCTGGCCGTTTCCAATGCACTCATGCTTCTTGGCGTTTGGGCCGGGCCGCCGCTGGGCCGTCGCTTTGGTCTGCTTCGGACGGTGGCGGGAAGTCAGATTCTTTCTATTCCCTTCATGGTGCTCCTGGCCCTGACCTACGATATCAGAATCGCCGTGATCTGCTTGATCGCTCGATCGGCGCTTATGAACATGAGTCATCCCTTGGCCCGTGCCTTTCAAATGGAATGCATCCCTCCCAAAGATCAGGCAACAGTAAACTCGCTTTGCATGCTGGGATGGAGCGCGACCTGGATGCTCGGCACTTTCGTCGGTGGTCGAATTATCGGCGTTGCAGGCTTCACGTACTCGATCCTTTTTACTTCCGCGATCTATCTTCTTTCAACCATCATTTATCTCACACTTTGGGCACGACCAGAATATTTGCAGGTGGGGCGGAACTAGCATTCGATTAGTGCCAACCACGGTGAGATTTCTCACTGATATTAGATGGCGCCAGAGATATTCTCTGGCCTCTTTTGGAAAGACATTGCTCTGATCCCCTTTCTTTTTCTTATGCTATAAACAATGTTCAGAGGGACTTTCACATTATGCGCCTTTCAGATGTCTCAATCAAAAATCCTGTTTTTGCGTGGATGATCATGATTGGCCTCATTGTGTTTGGGCTTATCAGTTTTAGTCGCATGGGTGTCAGTCAGCTACCTGATGTGGACTTTCCGGTTCTTACCGTCGTGGTCAACTGGCAGGGTGCTGCACCTGCAACGATGGAGCTTGCCGTCGCCGACGTGGTTGAAAGCGCGGTGATGACAGTCGAAGGCATTCGCAGCGTGACCTCAAGTTGCCAAGAAGGTCGTTCCACCACTTCCATTGAATTCGAACTCAGTCGCGATATCAATGTGGCCCTGCAGGAAGTGCAAACCAAACTCGCTCAGGCGCAAAGAATGTTGCCCAACGATATTGATCCGCCCATCGTCACCAAATCCAATCCTGAAGACCAACCGATCATGTTCACGGCCCTCACTGGCGGAACACTTCGAGAAAAAGTTGTC
>JAHFAA010000463.1 GCA_023250775.1 Bdellovibrionales bacterium | reverse complement strand
CATAAAGCGAATAGAAATTATTCTTTGTAATTCCCCTGGGACGAACTGGCTTCGGATAATTGACGATGGCATGCTCAAAACCGATTTCGGTAATTAATCCACGGAAATAGGGATAGGGATCACCCATTTCCTTTAACACATTAATAATGACCCGGTCGTATAGTCCGTACCCATGATAATTTCTGGTCAATTCGATCTCGGATAATTGGCTCATGACATAGTAAAATAATTTTCTTATTCCATACATTATTGGATTTTCAGCAGAAGATATTTTGACGGCCTTGACGACCTTAAAGCCCTCTTCCCATTTTTTCAAAAAACTCGTGATTAAAGATGGTGGATCTTCGAGATCTGCCGCCATTAAAATAACAGCATCACCCTTTGCTTGAAAGAGAGCATGAATAGGCGAGCGGATATGCCCAAAGTTTCTTGAATTCACAATAATTTTCACACCGGAATCGGTAGCGGCAATTTTTTTTAAGATGGCGACAGTTCTGTCTTCAGAGGCATTGTCGATAAAAATATGTTCATAGGAGTAAGGCAGCTCTTTGAAAAGAGCTTTTACCTGCTTATACAGCTCTTCAATATTGTCTTCTTCGTTATAACATGGAGTAACAACGCTGATTAGTTTCATTCTTGCCTTATTTTTATTGTATAAATTTAAACGATTTCTAGTCCAAAGTCTCTTAGTATCGCGATATTTTCAATTCCACTAAACTTCTGACGTATGTTGCGTACGACCTCATCCGAATAACTCGCGGCCATGACGATAATGGCTTCAACCAAATCAGATTCAAGTCTATCGGGGGCCACTATTGGAAGATGTGTCGCCGGAGTGTATTTCCCTTGCTTAAAGGGCGCGGAATCAACAACGAATTTGATCCTTTCTCCTAGATTAAGCAGAGAGATAATTGCCAACGACTGATGCCCGGCCCCCCAGATCGCAACTTCTTTGTTTTTGAATCTTGCAAGATATTGATCGATATCGTCCTTAATTTTTTCCTGGGCCTTGGTAAAATGAGAGATATTCATCCTGGCCCTTTTCTGGACGACAGCAGAAATAATATAGTCATGCCAAACTTCTTTACAACCAATAACTTCAAAGCCATTTTGACACAAAGTGGAATTTAAAGTTTCTTTCGTGAAGTAAAAGAGGTGATCTCCAATAAACTCAGAGAAAAGATTTTTTCTTAGAATCATATCGAAGTTAGGAACTTCGATAAGTCCAATGGCCCCCTCGCGCAAATTATTGGCAATCCCCGCAAGACCGGAATTGAGGTTGGGAAGATGCTCAAGAAAATTTAAGACAAAAAAAGAATCAAAGGGAGCGCCCTCTACCTTATAGGTGGCATCCTCGTCAAAGCCCATCGAGACATTCAGTCCTGATTGTTTGCAGTATGAGACGGAGTCCGGCGAGGCCTCGATTCCGTATGCTTGAACACCGCAATTTTTCATCAGCGAAAGATACTCTCCTCGACCACAGCCAATTTCCAAGATTTTTTTATTTTTAAGTGCGTGGTGTTCTACAAAACTCGTAAACTGTGCCTTTCGAAAAGAACTCATTTCTTGTGAAATTCCGACGGCGCGAATCACTTCCCTATAGTAAGGAACAGGATCATTACTTAGTTGCACCAAACCGCATCCTGAGCATTGCCAAACATCGAGATTGACCCCTTTTTCATTAGAAAGATCTTTTTTCTCAGGCAAAAACTGAGCGGCCTTCGGCATATTTTGATAGCGCAAAAGCGGGGTTTTGAAAAAAGATTTAGCGCAGACTCGACATTGGGAAACGGGCATGTCTACCTACCATTTACTCTCTGGCTTTGGTTCAATTTCCATATTTTCATAAAATTCTTCGCGCGGCAGATACGGGAATAAGTCTTCCATAGGCATTGAGACGATACTTCCGTCATCGCGAATTTTCGACTTCACTTTCGGCAAAGTTAAATGGTCTATGTTGATATAAACATCACAGATCACAGGACCATTCATTTCAAGAACTCTTTTTACATCACTCATGAGATTTTTTTGATCTCTGATTTCATACTTGGAAAGACCGTAGGCATCCGCAAGTTTCATGGTTGAGGGAACAGTTAATCGACTTGAAGGATCACTTCCGACGAGCCTGCCATTAAAAAATATTTCTTGTGAGGTAACAATAGAACGATAACCATTATTTTGGAGGACAAAGATTTTAATCGGCAGCTGGTGCCTTTTGATCGTCTCCAGCTCTTGAATGTTGAGTTGAAGACCGCCTTCACCATTAATTAAAATAGTGCGTTTTTTGTTGCTGGCAATACAAGCTCCAATGGAAGCGGGAAGCCCAAATCCCATGGCCCCGAGCCCGGGAGTATTTTGAATTCTTTGCCCTTTTTTAACTTTGAAGGCCTGGAGTATGACTTCACTACATGCGCCTGAACTACCTGGCACAATTAAATCATCTTTCGTTGTTACCTCTGACAATACACTCGTAAACGCGTAGAGATTGACTACGCCTTGTTGATTCCAAACACTCGCTTCAATGACAGGATATTTTAAATAAAGATTTTTAGATTTGTTAAGCCATGGCTTCCATGCAGAATTGTTTTTTACTTTGCCATTTAACTTTTCTAGAAATGATTTTACATTACAAACAGCACGAACTTCAAGCTCCACGCCTAGCTTGTTCATTTCTTCAACATCTATATCCACGATAATTTTTTTTGCCTCACGAGCAAAATTAGAGGGTGTGAAAGCCGTTTGACCGCAATCTAGTCTCGCACCAAGAGTGATAATCAGATCAGCATTCTGCTGCGTAAAATTGGCACCTCGTTGCCCAATCGCGCCAGGGCGGCCACAGTATTTAGAATCTGTCTCATCAAGAAAATCAATGGCCTTCCAGGTAAGCAACACCGGGATGTCTAAAGAATTTTTTAATTTTTCGAACTCGCCTTCCGCACCTGAGAGCCTTATGCCATTTCCTGCCAAAATTACAGGCCGCTTACTTTCAGACAATAATTTCAGTGTTCGATTGATGACTTCATCCGAAACTTCAAATCGCTCAAGAGGAGCTTGAAAACTTTTAAGATCTTCCAAATTGACCTGCGCACCTTGCACGTCGAGCGGAATATCTACCCAAACAGGACCAGGACGTCCTGATTTTGCCAGGTAAACGGCCTCCTCGAGATGATACTTGATCAACTTAGGTTCCATCACTGTTACGGCATACTTCGTAATCGACTGGACAATCGTTACAATGTCGACCTCTTGAGGCCCCATCTGTCTCAATTTTTT
>JAHFAA010000462.1:662-3273 GCA_023250775.1 Bdellovibrionales bacterium | reverse complement strand
ACCCGTTTGTGCTAAGTATTCAGCACAGAAAAGGTAAGCGTCAGGGATAAGCAGGTTTTGGTAGTATGGACTTGGGAACCATGCATATTTATCTTTCATGATCATGGAACCTGTAAGAGCATAACTTCCATAACCAGCGCGATTTTTCATGAGAGTGATTTTATAAATTGTGAGCGGATTGGTGGCCATAACGCAACGGGGTTCACCGATATAGGTTGATTTGGTGTCATTATTCGTCGTTGGAATCACGCATAGGTAGCTGTCCGAGATAGGATTTTTTACCTGAATAAAAACATTCGTCTCGGTGGTGCTTGATTTGCAGAATGTGTAAGGGCCAATGGTGGCGTGATTGGAAGCGTAACCGGAAATTCCGTCGGCCGACCAAGTACAATGAGAAACTTCACTTGGGATCGTGGAGCTTCCAGTACCAGTTCCTGGCGTGACTGAGGCGCCTGAACCCGTCGGCGCTGGAGTGTTAGTGGCCGCTGCAGGGGGGCCGTCGACAGAGAAGCCGGAGAAAGTGGGAAATGAATTTATGTTGGAATTGCCGTTGTTATAGGCCGCACGTCTATCTCGAGGGGCATCGCATGCCACAACCACAACCGCGATAAGTGCCAGCAGACAAGGTGTTAAAAATTTATACATCGTCATGGAAAATCCCCTATCACGACTACTCATCGGATGTTCTGTGCATTTGTTTTAGGTATTTATTTTTTTATCAGTGCCCTCAAGATTTTAGGTGGTTATGTCGATTAGAAGAGTGTGAAACTCAAGATATTTCTACTAAGTCTCTTATTACTCATCATAGGCGGGGGAATTTTACTCGTCTTGTGGGCCCCGTATCATTTCTATAAGACAGCTCTCACCACCGGCATTCAGTCGGAGTATCTGAATTTGGGCCGCCTGCCTGATCCCTACTACAAGGGGAGTGTTGAAACCTTGGGGCCTGTCGTGACCTTAACTGAGGCCCACGAAGAGCAGAAACTTTGGCAGCGTTTTCATTTTAGCGATTATCAAATTCCACTTCCTTTGCATCATCCGGAAGTGAATTTTTACCCCTTGATCGAGGAGGGGGAAGGTCGCCCGCTCATTGGTGGACGATTCGTGGATCAATCGCAGGAAGAAGTATTTTCCTTTACGCTCATGGGAGGGAGTCCTTTCACTCTACGCGCCGATAAGGAAAAACTTTTTTCGCTTCCCTCGGTAAAGCAATTCATTTTCAGACGGCCCGCCGCTCAGATTTGGGGAGATCTGTTCCGCAAAAATATTCAGGTGGATACAAGCGAAATGGCGCCCTGGTATTATTTCAGTCAAGGCGGCACCTATTCTTTGGATGAAATGTGCTACAACCTTTTTTTACTTCATATGCGTCCTGTACTGTTCCGCCAATATCAGCTTGAAAGTCTAAAATATCTTGAGGCCAATCAGGTGGGGATTGTGCAGGTTTATGATATCGATGAGCGCTTTGTCTCTGAGTATGCTTTTATTTTTGTGAATGGAATTGTTTACAAAATACGCATGAGAATCAAAAAAAATAATGCTCTTGGAAAAAGTATTCGTGATCTTTTTCTTACCTATCTGAGCTTTGAAGAATCTTCAGTGGATTCGGCCCAGAAAATCTACGCCGCGTTTCGCAACCTTCCTTATCGAACGCGCGTGGAGCAAGAGGGCATGGTGTATCTCTATGCCGCCTGGACCCATGTTACGGATCGAGTGGAATTTTTGCGAGAGATGATTCAGCTTTTGGAACGTGGCCCGGAAAAACTACGCCACCTTCGTCCGCTCTACGAATTTGCTTATAAAAAATTTGGAGACCTGCTTTCCAAGGATTCGGATCAGAACGTAAAACTCAAGCAGAAAATGCAAGAGGAGTTGGATAAAGAAATTGAATCTGCCTCAAAAAATACTCCAGATAAAAATGATGATGCTGGTGAATTGTTGAAGGGCCGAGAGAGAGAAGAATATCTTTTAAACAAGGCCAAAGCGATGAAGGCAAATCAGGATAATGAGGAAAAAGTCCTCGATCGCTAAAATTTTAAAACAAATAGCTGACTGAGACACCCATCTCCATTCCGGTGATTTGCTTGATTTTGTTTTTCACTCCGCTCAGTTCGGGAGGGTCGATAAAATTCATGGATTGATAATAAACGTTTCCCTTGAAACTAAGAGTTCGGTAAGGAAAGAGAACCGTCTCGCCTCCAAGACCGTAACCCCACATGGTGGCGTGTTTGCCCTTATCGTCAGGAGATGCCTCCATCCGGGCCTCGAGTGATCCCATGCCCATCACGCTCATTTCTATATTAAGCCAATTATTTTTTAACAGCGCGTAGTTGTAGGTGAAGTCAGCGATCGGCATTAAAAATTTTAGGTGTGGCTGTGAAATTGTATAGACGCCTATGCCTGCCCCCCATGCGGCAGAGTAGTAGGGAGGACGGTGCTCAAAAGAAATTTGGAACAATGAGGCATTGCGTGTGGAATCACCAACTTCATTTGATAACAGTTTCCAATCTTTGCCAGGGGCCATCTGTCCTACGGTGGCAACGACATGATTATTTTCTTTAAAATCATCCATGAAGGCGTCACCGGCCTCATAGTAAAGGCCATATTGACG
>JAHFAA010000462.1:0-652 GCA_023250775.1 Bdellovibrionales bacterium | reverse complement strand
ACCAAATCTTTGGTGTAGATGTAGGCGATTTTATCATTGACGACGATCGGAAGAATCGTGCCGTATTGTCGTGCTGTATCGGCGGCGCGGATTTTTTTCCCTTGCCGAACTTTGCCAATGGGCGACAGCATTTGCTTATCAGCATAAACGATGGCCCAATTGGATTTTACCCAAACATCCTGGGCCGCCCATGCGCAAGGGGCCAGTAGGATTAACAAAGTCATCAGTAAGAGTTTCATCTTTCAATATGTTATCAAGCCGGTGTTTGCTCCTGCAACACCGGCATTCCGTACATCCTGTACATCAAAAACTGAGTTCTGAGCACGGGAAAAAAAGGCCGTTCATAGGATGGAGATGTCATTTAGTTCCGCTCAACGTAGCATCATAGCATTATCTTCACTTACAGGAGTCAGGCATGAGATTGTGGTCCTTCATAATTTGTCTTTTTTTATCAAGTTTTATTGCCAATCAAGTTTCGGCCGCGGCCAACAATTTGCATCTGATCGATAAGGATGATCATTCGGGATTTGCTCTCTTTCGTTATAGTAAACCGTCTCGAGCTGATATTCACACCCTGTGCAAGCTGGGTGTGAACGAAGTGATGGTGTTAAGTGGAACGGCCGGTGAGCACGAAATGCGCTACAACCAAGAC
>JAHFAA010000461.1 GCA_023250775.1 Bdellovibrionales bacterium | reverse complement strand
ACGGTACCCTAGCACTCCAACGACCAGGAGTGCGATTCCCCAAAGGTAGAACTTCGCTTTATTCTCCAAAGTGATTTTAAAAAACTCAGGCGTTGTGATAGGACTTGTTTCGATCCACTGAACAGAAGGAAGCTGCAAGGTAATTTGAACTTTATCGTCGCGAATACTCATTACTTTTGAGAGCGCAAGTGATGTGTTTAGAAACACAATGCCACCCGTAATCTCAAGCACATCATAGTTATTTTTATTCTGAGCTAGTGCATCTATCGTGAAGATATTAAAGTTTTTGTTTTCATTATTCTTTATGATCTCTTGAATCGATTGAATTTCCTTTTCATAATTCTGTCCTTTTAGTGCGATCACGGCCCTAAATGAGACTGGCGCGCCAACGGCAATGCGCTCCTCTCCAAAGGAGATCTTCCCTTCGAATGCAGGTTGCGCCATCAGCATTCTTGAAAAGAAAATAAAACATATAGTAATATAATAACGTTTCATTATAAGAATTTTTTAATAAATGATTCTAAGTATTTTTCTTCAACGTCAATTTTTGTTATTTTTCTAAGCTTCAAGCTTTTTTCGACATCATCTTGGCCAATGGAAAAATATCCATTTTTTAATTTGGTTCCTCGCAAAGCTTTACCTAGTATAGAAAATGGAATCATTGAACCATCATCTATTTTCGATGATATTTTAAAGAGATGTGATCTCCTGTTTTTTAAAAAATCGCTGATCTTGGAGAAATCATCCTCATCATCAAATTCTGAAAATAAAATGATCTCCCTATTTTTTTTCAAATATTTATATAGATAATTGATCTTCTCTTGCGCCGCTAACGGATTTGCAAAATCGTAATCAAGATTGATCTTTCCGTCTTGAGTCAGGATCCCTCTTTTTTCCAATTCAAGAATTATTCTCGAAATGCCTTCCTCCCCGCGAAGTGGATAGAGATTGATTGTATTCTGACATAACATTATCAAGCGTGCCTTATCTCCTGTTTCCTTAAAGAGTAAGCACAAGAGAAAGCAAATCTCCAAGATTGCCTGAAGTTTAAGAATTCCTTTACTGCCCATAAGCATAGTTGGCATAAAATCGATAATGATTACGACTTCTACATTTCGCTCTTCTTCATAAAGTTTAATGTAGGCGTTACCGGTTCTCGCCAACAGTTTCCAGTCGATAAAACGGATATCGTCACCTGGGCAGTACACCTGGTAGTCCTTGAACTGCAATCCAGTGCCACGCACGTTCGATTTTAATTTTCCTATCGAATATGCATTTGATCTCTTGAAGAGGTTGGCCTTTATACCGGCGACAACTTTGTGAACTTGCTCAAGATTCATAACATCATCTTTGCCACATCAAGAGCAACTGTGTTTGGTGACATCTGATCAACAATAGCTTCGTAGGATAAAATAAGACGATGGCCCAGCACTTGTGGAATAACTCTCATGACGTCCTCGGGCGTAACAAAATCTCTCCCCGACATCATTGCATGATATTTTGAAATTTTATGCAGCCAGATACATGCTCTCGGCGATGCTCCAATTGCTATTGTCCCGATAAATTTCTTTGGGAAAAAATCTGTTCCAGGTCTGGTTGCTGTGACAATTTTCACTATCAGATTTTTGATTTTTTCATCAACATAGATTTTATCAATCTCGTCTTGAATACTCATGATGTCATCTGTTGACAAGAGAGGTACAAGTTTATCGAGTGGTGATTTTGTAAGTGATAAAATCTTTTTTTCTTCCTCAAAGCTCGGATAATTCACAGTTACTTTCATCATAAAGCGATCAAGCTGTGCTTCAGGCAACTGATATGTTCCTTCCTGCTCGATTGGATTTTGCGTGGCGAGCACAACAAAAGGTGAAGTCAATTTGTGAGTATCATCGCCGATCGTGACTTGCTTTTCGGCCATGGCCTCAAGCAATGCTGACTGAACTTTCGCAGGCGATCGATTGATCTCATCGGCCAAAAGAAGCTGGGTAAACAGCGGTCCAAACTTTGTATAGAATTCGTTTTTTTGCTGATTGTAAATAATCGTTCCAATGAGATCAGATGGAAGAAGATCTGGTGTGAACTGTATCCTTTGAAAAGAAAGGTCACAGAGTTTTGCCATCGTTGCAACACTTAATGTTTTCCCAAGTCCCGGCATACCTTCAATGAGTAAATGCCCCTCACATGCGAGTGCAATAATGATTGATTCAAGTAGTTCATCTTGACCAAAAATAACCGTCTTGGCCTTTCCGATACATTGATGGATTTTATCTTTCGCTTGTTGACTCGACATATTTCACCAACCATTTAATTAACGTGATAACAGATATATTTTAAGTAAAATGCGCTTCCTGATAAACAAGATACTGGATGATCCATTCGTTGAGTGCCCAGGTCAAGAATTGTAATCGAACGGCCTAGTTTATTTGCCTCAACACTGATGAGATTTGAAAACTCCTCCAGTGAAATACCATGAGTACAACTCGCAGCTACTACAATACCATTCTTATTTACACGTCTCAAGCATTCATGGAAAAGCTTTTTGTAGCCCTCAATCGCCTGGGATACTTTATTATTGCTTTTGGCAAAGGCCGGAGGGTCGCAGATGATTAAGTCGTATCCTTCTTTATTACTTTCTAAAAATTTAAAAACATCACCACGAGTGAATTCGAAGCTTCGAGGATCAATAGAATTGCACTGTCCAGTTTCTGTTAAGGTAACAAGAAAATCCCCTTGATCTACAAAGTGGACTTTTTTAGCAGCTTTCTGCTTTATAAGATTGAACCCCCACGCACCAGCATAACAAAAGAGATCCAAAACACTTAAGTCAGATAATTGTAAATCTTTTAGGAGGTGCAACAGTTTGATTCGGTTATGTGAATGATCAAAATAAAAACCTGCTTTTTGCACATCAGTCATTGGAATTCTTATGTGCACATCATTGTCTAACACTTCAAGTGTTGTGACATTGACTGCGGCCCTTTCACGAATTGGTATAGATTCCAATTTTCTTAAATTGGAATTATCTAGGAACTTAATAGGTAAGCTACATAATTTTTCAATACAAGAAATCACTACGTGTTCATAACGGTCAAGCCCTGCTGTATTTATTTGCACAACCATTACATTGCAATATTTATCGATGATGAGACCGGGCAGACCATCCTGATCACCATAAAACATACGACCACATGGCCCCATCAATCCTTGAAAGAACTTACGTTTGGCAAATGCAGTATTGATGCAATTCTCAATTGCATTCCCAATCACTGTCTC
>JAHFAA010000071.1 GCA_023250775.1 Bdellovibrionales bacterium | reverse complement strand
TTCAGGATCGTTGCGCGGCAGTCCTGTCACCATGGAATTGGGAGTCATGCTTCATCCGAGCAGCACGGTGATGAATGCTCATCAATTTGGCAGCTGGGCAAAGGGAAACTTTTTCAATTTCATTTTCAATTAGTAAAGGAGAGCTCGCCATGAAGCGGCGTCATTTTCTGACACAATTTGTCTTGGCCATCATGGCCGTTGCCTGTGGTGCAAACACAGGTGGTGGATCTGTACCTATTGGTGGCAACCAACCGGTCATGGGTGCGTGTTCCACGAAAGATCCTTTCATTTTTATTGTCGCCAACCACGGGCATACACTGTTTGTTCCCATCAGTGACGTTATGAATGGGATAGGTAATGTCTATACGACTTCTATCAGCGACGCGACTTATACTGGTTCTCCCCATTCGCACACCTTGACTGTGGGAGCGTCGGATATGCATACTTTAAAGACCAATTACTCTATGACCCTCAATACTTCTTTTAATGAGGGCCATTCGCATTCTGTGTCGTTAACGTGCGTTGGCTAATCGCCGTACTTTTCAGGAGAGAATTATGAAATTGTTATTTATCTGCTTGCTCCTTATCAGCTGCGCTCATCATTCGGCCAAGGTAACAACCGAAGAAAATAGAGCGTCATCATTTACCTTCGCCGAAGGCACTCGAGTTTTCACGGCGGATTTGGTGCTCCCTGAAAAAAATGAAGGCAAGCTTCCCTTGATCATCATTGTTCACGAGTGGTGGGGCAAAACACCTTATGTTCAAAAGAGAGCGCAAATGTTGGCCAAGGCCGGTTATGCCGCATTGGTTGTTGATCTTTTTGGAAATAGTGAGGTGGCCTCGACGCCCGATGCGGCCAAGGCCCTGGTCGGCCCTTTTTATTCCGATCCCAACCTCGGCGTCCAAAGATTGAACCGTTACCTGGAACTCGCTCGCCAGGACACGCGCCTGGATGCTTCTAAATTTTATGCCGTCGGATATTGTTTTGGCGGTTCTCAAGTTTTAAATTGGGCCAGAAGTGGAGTGGAACTCAAAGGTGTAGCAAGCTTCCATGGTAATCTTTCGTCTAAGCTGCAAATGAAACCAAATACGGCGATTAAAATTTTGGTGCTCAATGGTGCAGCAGATCCAACTGTTCCTGCCAGAGACATTAAGGCCTTTAAGGTAGAAATGGCGAAGGCGCATACTCAACTTATTTTTCATAGCTATAAGGGCGCGCTTCATGCTTTCACAAATCCTGAGGCCACCGAACTTGGCAAGCGTTACAAATTACCAATCGCCTATAACGAAAAGGCCGACAAAGCTTCTTGGGAAGAGTTCATGAAATTTTTAGAGTGATTGACAGCTGAACTCTTGATTCACTGTGCTCTGAATATCCAGAAAACCCACATTTTAAACTAAATCTCTCATGTGAGAATTGTGATAAATTGAAGTCCTGCCGCGAAGGAAAATTACATAACTAAATTTTTCGAGATTCTTACCAACAAGCGTGGGTTAAATATGTTCAAAACATTAGTTCTGCTTTCTGTACTCGGTCTGGTTAGCTGTGGAAAAGGTGGTTCTAATACAGCAAGCACGAGTGCCGCCGCTTACTCAGCAATGCCAAACGAGAGCATGCGCTGGCACGATTCCAACTTGAACAATGGTCTATCCCTTACGATCGCCACCGAAGTCGCCAGTGCATTAGACTATGGATCTGGCGACAATGGATATAGTGAAGACGCGCTCGAATGGAACAATGCCTTACCTGGAAAAACTTTCTTCGCACTCCCATTCCCTATCGTTGCCAACCGTGAGAAGGCGACACTGGCAAGTTATAACGACGACGAGATGGGAATTTACAAATCACAAAATTGGTTTCCAGAGCTGGGGAAAGGTGTTTTGGCCATTACACAATATTTTGGCGTTCGTCGATTCGATCATGGAAAGGAATATATTGAATTTCAACATGCAGATATTATTTTGAATTTTCGCGACTATACCTTTTCTTCTGATCTCACGGATGTCACTTCTTTTGATCTCCCTTCTGTCTTACTGCATGAGATGGGACATTTTGTGGGACTGCAACATGAGCTCTCTACCCATCAATCCATCATGTGGCCAGCGCTCCGTCGCAATGAAAGTGAACGACAACTTTTTCCGATCGATATTCAAAATCTTCAGACCAATTATGGTGTCGCTAATGCGTCTAATGTTAAAGCGAGTGCCATCACCTCACCCTCAAAAACACCTGACTCAGAAATAGTTCAAGGGCATTTTGAGCTAAGGGCCAATGGCGACTGTGTCCATTTTTCGAATGGAAAGCAAATCCACGTTCACCACGTCGAAGGACTTTAGTCGGCCTTTATCCAATACAAGTGATAATCGCAGTGTGCGAATGTTCATCTTCATAAGAACTAACGATGTGTATAACTAAATTGGCCTTCAAAGTTTGCATCTCCGACGTGCTGAGATCCACCGTATGGGTATGAACGACCTCGTTCTCGTCAATACCTGCAGTCATGGTATAGGTTCCCGCTACCTCACTCATGATATCGGCAATTGGGATAACCAAAGAGTGCCCATGGTTGCTGGTAATCGCGATGTCAGGATTATTGACGGCACATGCCGCTTTGACCGGCTGGTTGCCACTGATACCTGCGTTTGCGCCTGAGTTAGAATCCTTCGAACCGCAGCCAACCGCGGCAGCTGCGCCAATGGCCATAATCGCAAAAGCAGTTTGGGTTAAAAAATAACGTCGATCCATAATTTATCTCCTCCTGAAAGATGTTCTAAAGATTTCCGCACCAAGTCTCCTCGGTGCGGAAATCAGTTATTTTGTAGGTCTATCTCTGCCCAATATTCTTGGAACTTTTTTCACGCACAAATTTCACCATCTGATCAACTTCCTTGCGAAATTTATTTTCATCTAACTGTCCACCATGAACGATCGCACTCCATTGGCGAGTGACGGATGCAACAACAACGGTTTCGCGAATTTCTTCATCCGTAGCGCCATTTAGCTTTGCGGCCTCGGTGTGGAAATAGGCACAGAACTTACAGGGAATCTGGGCCGAGATCGCCAGGCCGATCAATTCTTTTTCTTTCCCAGAAAGAGCGGTATGGGAATTAAGCTGCACTGACTTCATCATTTTCCATGCACCAGAAATAAAATCTTCCGGAACCATCATCATCCATTGCGGAACCGCCCCAAAGGTATTTTTAATATCTTGATAGGCCGACTGTGCACCAACGATGACCATGGCCTTTTCGGCCTCTGATTTCCTGTTGGGGTTTTCCATTTCTTTTTTCACGTAAGCAAGAGCTGCATTTGTGTCTTTATGAAATTCAGCATCGTCATATTGAATCCCATTGAGATAAGTACTCCAATGTCTTGTGGCTGCGGCCATAGCAACTGCTTCTTTCACTTCTTCTTCATTAGCGCCATTCAGTTTGGCAAACTCAGTGCTAATGTAGTTGCATTCTTTTGATGGAATTTGCGCCGCCAGGCCAATACCGATAAGCTGCTTTAACTTGCCAGAAAGAGCAGTTTCGGGATTGAGTTGAACACTTTTGTACTCCTGCCAAAGAGCGGGCAGGCCGCTTTCAGGATACATCTTTAAAAAAGTGGGAAAGAGTCCGAAGGTTTTTTGAATATCTTGATGGGTCATTTTTACATCTGGCTCACCACGCTTCATCGCTCCTTTTTCCATAGCAAAAGTTAATGAACAAATACTCAAACTCAAAATTACAATAAGCCATTTCATATTTTTCTCCTTTGAAAAACTTACTTACAAGTAGGCTATTGAGATTTATAAGATCGCGCAATTTAGACAAAACTGAATTTGCAAGAAGATATTTTCATTCATCGACCGAGATGAGAAATGAAAACAGTTTGATAGCTTGAATGTGATTTTTACAAGTGTGTTTCGGACAAGAGAAGCGCCTCATTCTCTATTTTCACTCGTTCCGAAAGGACATAAAGATTGGCAAGAAAAAAAATCACCGCAGTCCACCACAGGCCGCCTAGCATGGGCAGGGCCCATAACTCCAAGACGACTCCAAGATAATTGGGATGAGGAAAAAAACAATACAGACCATTGCGAATACGGGAGTGTTCAGGCACGACATAGACTTTGGTCGTCCATCGTTCTCCTAAGATCACGATTGATGATAGACGTAAAAATTGTCCCAGCAGGAACAAGACTATGGCGGAAAAAAAAAGGTTTTTCCCAGGAGGAGAATAATGCCAAAGCCCCTCAACTGCTAGAGCAAAAAAGAATGAGGTATGAAGAAGTTTCATCTTGAAATAGTTTTTCTCGCCTACCGCGTAGGCGCCTTTTTGCATGAGTTTTCTTGCATGCGATGATGCCAGTGACAGCTCTACAACACGTTGTATGATGACCACTCCTACCAGAATAGAATAGGCTAACGGGGACAACATTCTAAGATCCCACCTTCTGCACAAAATCCCGGACCTAAGGCAAAGAAATAACCGCGTCGATTTGCCTGAAATTCAGGAGATGATTTAAAAAGTTCCATGACATTCCAAATTGAGACTGAACTGACATTGCCATGTTGACGCAAACTTTCCCAGCTCATCCCCAGTGTTGATTTCAACTTAGGAACAGCGGCCTCTAAGGCCAGCAAAACTTTGGGCCCTCCCGGATGACTAACAACAAAATCCGGTACAACTTCCGCTGAAAATTTATCATGTAAATTGTTCAGCAAAGGCGAAACTTCTCGCCCTGCCAAGGCGGCCACGTCGGAACTCAAAACAATGCGAAAACCATCCTGAGCAATATCCCATCCCATCATCCGCTCAGTATCTTTGAAGAACGCCGACTGGCCACCAAGATGTTTAAAATGAGCGCGTGGATGGAGAGGATGATGATCGCCGCACATGAAAACAAGTCCGGCACCATCGCCGAATAAAGCGGCAGAAACCACGTTGGCCAATTCACTTTCCTGCGCGCGCATGGCGAGAGAGCAAAGTTCCACCGATAAGATAATAACCAGATCATCTGGATGGCCGGCCAAATAATCAGCGGCCCGATTCAAAAGCGCGGCCCCGGCGACACAACCCAATCCAAAGCTCGGCAAACGTTTCATCGATGTTGAAAAGGAAAAGCAATTCATAAGCCTTGCCTCTAACGAGGGTACACAAAAACCTGTGGTAGAATTGCTTATGAAAAGAGAAATTTCTGACGGATCTAAGTTATAATCGCTAAAGAGCTTTATCAGAAGATTGGATGCAAGTTGCAAGGCCTGGTCTCGCCAAATCTTTTGACGAACTTCCCAATTGTTTATCTGCTCATATTCCTCGATCGGTCGAGCGAGCGCGCGAAACTCAACCCCCGCATTTTGTTGTATTTCTAAGATTCGATCATAGCAAAAAAACTTAGGTTCCCAGATTTTTTTGAGCTGCTGCAAAATTTGCTCTTGAGGATATTCATATTGGGGAAATATTGTTCGCACATCAACAATGTAAGGCACAAAAACCTCCTGCATTGATGATCGTCAATCTTCGGTGGAAGGCGATGATTTTAGTCAGAGCAGCAAGTGACTTTATTGAAAAAGCCAGAAGAGACCAAGTCCGCCTAGTCCGTAATTTTTAACTTTGACCAGAGGACTATCTTCAAAGACTGCGTTCTTTAAATAATCCCAGCGCGCAAAAGGAATGATGACAAAGTTGCCGATACGTTTATGCATAACAATGGCAGTTTGAAAACCACTGTAGCCCCCGCGTGCATGATAGAAAGGGCGATCAGGCCGCACATAGGCCTGATCCACACCATAGAAATATTGATGGAATCTTTGATCAGCAAACATAGGACATAATGAAAATTCAGAAATCCAATTCCACCGAGATGGCACAGGAGAATGAATAACATTGATATAAGGAACAGCGAAAATACCGACAGGCCTCAGGTAATGTAGGTTGGTTGCAAAACTTTCTCTCACCGGAATTTCGAGATTGATGGCAAGCTCTCTTTTCTTGGAACGCCATAAATAAAACAGCAGCATGGGTCCTGCTTCAACTGTATAATCAAGAGGAGGCATTCCGGCGCGTGCCCTATTCTCTTTGCTCTCAACTTTGAGTCCGAGCGATAAACTTAGCTTTAAGGAAAAAATCTCATTATGAACAAAAATTCCCCTTACAAAAGAAGGTTCCGCTTCGATCCTTTCAGAGGTGTAGCTGAAATAAGGCATGGGAAAAACCCAACTTTTTGTCTGGTCACTTCCCCTGTAGTGATTGCCATAAATACTTAAAAGTCCCGCCCCCCACTCAAAATTTTGACCTGCCCTGGCCTCTGTCCAACTAAGAAGAAGAAAAATAGAAAAAATGACTGTTCTCATGAAGAAATGATACCGCATATATTTTACTACTCAAACGATGAATGTCGGTTTAGATTATGCCACGCTGGAGGTGCATCATATCTGCCAAACCTATTCTCATTATCGAAGATCATACCGAGATCCGCTCCATGCTCGAAGAATTTTTTTTAAGCGAGGGATATCATGTCCTCATCGCAGGACATGGACAGGAGGCCTTAGATCTACTTGATCAAAAATCAACTCCTCGGCCGGGGTTGATTCTTACGGATTTCAGTATGCCCGTCATGAATGGGCCAGAGTTCCTACTCGAACTAGAACGAAAACATCCGAAAATCTTTGCTCAAACGCCTATTTTTGTGATGAGTGCGGGATCTGACACCCGCAAACTCGCGGTCAAGATCACCGGTTTTGTAAAAAAACCTTTCGATTTAAATGAGCTTTCCATCATCTCCGCCAAGTATCGCCTTTAAACAAAGTTTTTTTTGGAAATGCTACACTCAATAATACCTTCGGCAATCGCGTAACGAGTTAGCCCGGCGATATCGTGGATTGAAAGTTTCTTCATGAGACTTTGTCGGTGTTTTTCGATTGTCTTAATACTAATCCCAAGCTCGAAGGCCACCTCTTTATTCGCCTTTCCTTCCGCAATCAACTGGAGCACTTGGACTTCTCTTTCACTTAAATTTTGGGTTTTCTTTGTTGAAGAACTGCTCAAATGGTTAATTCGCTTGGAAATGAGGGGACTGAAAAACACATTCCCTTTCGAAATCTCGCGAATCGCATCGATCAAGATATTGGGTGAACATTGCTTAATCAGAAATCCCGAAACTCCAATGGATGTCATCTTCTCAATATATCCATCGTCGGCATAGGCAGAAAGGACGAGAATTTTGATTGCTGGATTGTCTTTTAAGATTTTTCGAGAGGCCTCGATGCCATTTAGTTTCGGCAGAGCAATATCCATGACCACGATCTTCGGTGCGAGACTCTTCACCATCTTTACCGCATCTAGGCCATTCTCCGCTTCACCTACCACCAGCATGTCCTCTTCAAGCTCGATCAGGGCCTTGAGTCCTTTACGAACGATGAGATGATCTTCGGATAAAAAAACAGTTATTTTTTTTGGACTCATAAGTACTTCTTTAGAATAGGGATTTGGACTTTAACTTGCGTTCCTTTATTCGGCGATGAAGTAATGACAAAAACTCCATTGACCATCTTCAGTCGTTCTTCCATCCCGATTAATCCAATCCGCGTATTGCTACTGATCGCACGTAGATTCTTTACTTTAAAAGCGACCCCATTGTCATGGACTACCATTTGAAGACGATTTTGCACCTTTGAAATGACAATGGATACCTTACAGGCCTTAGAATGTTTCGAAATATTAGTAAGAGACTCTTGTGCCACCCGAAATAGAACTATTTTATTAATCTCACTTAAATCAGAAAGGTTGATCGACGTCTTAAGCTTCACCTTCATGTCATTTTTTTTCATAAAGGCCTTGATATAGGATTCAAGCGCCATCACAAGGCCCAAATCATCCAAAATCATGGGATGGAGTTCGCGGGCAAAATCATTTATTTTTTCTACCGATCTTTCCACCAATTGCTGAGCATCTATAATTTTGTCGCGCAGTTCGGGCGTGCAGTTTGCGGTGGTTCGCGTGAGGATTGAGAGCTTAAAGTTGATTCCGGTCAACATCTGGGCAATTTCGTCATGAAGTTTGCGGCTGATCTCCTTTCTATCATCTTCTTGATGGACAAAAAGCAGCTGCGATAATTTTTCCGATTGTTTTTTTGCCGACACAAACTCTTTTGCCAAGCGAGCATATTGGAGTTTGCATTCCTTCAGTTTTTTTGGCATTTCAGAACTTGTTTTTCGAGATATTTTCATTGGGAAAAACCCTTCACAAAGGTGGCGGACGATTGGGGCGCATAATAAAGAATTCGATGAGGTTAATCAAGTGGCTTCTTGACTCAACATGGGGGTAAGACCCCATAGACACTAACTCGTTACTTGAGTAAAAAGTGCAAACTTAAATATTATGCGCTTAAGCGTATGGCCGTTTTATCCGGGGGGAACAAATGCGTCTGTTAAATGTGTACCAAGCTGAACAGCTTCATCTTCTTAAAAGTAATTCGATCTTTAGCAATCTGCCAAACGAGGTTTTTAAGGAGATTGATGCTGCCAAGATTCAAAGTAACTACAAAAAGGGCCAGACTATTTACTTTCAAGGCTCACCTCTTTTTGGCATCTATTGCATTCACAGCGGGATGGTGAAGAGAGTAAAAAGTCTCGACAATGGCGATGAGACCATCATTTCATTGTGCGAAAAGGGGGATTTTTTGGGAGGACAGGCGATCCTGTCTGATTCAATTACCAAGGCCACCTATTCGGTGATCGCGGTTGTGGATTCGACCCTATCCTTTTACGACAAAACCTTCATTCAAGGCCTCTTGAAAAAATATCCACAACTTGCCACAAACATCATTTCCAAATATCAGGATTGTCTCGAGAAGGATGAGATCAGAATTTTGAGCCTTTCAAGAAAATCTGTCAGGGAACGGGTGGCGGAAACCATCATCAACCTGGGAAGTAGCTACGGCAACGAACTGAGTGAAAACAAGATGAATATCCCTCTTAATTTATCGCGGATCGAACTCTCCTCATTGGCAGGAACGGCGCACGAAACCTTCACCAGAACCTTATCTGAATTTCAAAAAGAAGGAATGATTAAGCTGATGAATGGGGCGATCGTCGTCACTGACCACAAAGAACTTATGTTTTGCACCGGTGCCGCTAGTTAACCTCGAAGATCCATGCAAAATTTGAATTTAAATCACCTTTATTATTTTTATACCATCGCCCGTGAAGGTTCGATTCGTGATGCTTGTAAAAAATTATCGCTGACCCAATCAACCTTGAGTAATCAGTTAAAAGAATTGGAACTTTTTTTGGGCGGTCACCTTTTTGAGCGCAAGTCAAAGGGATTAAGTTTAAATGAGACTGGGAAAAAAGTTTTAAATTATGCCACCGAAATATTTAAATTGCGTGACGAGCTGACTTTGAGTGTAAAAAATCACTCTATCGAGGCGGGCAAAATTGTGCGAATTGGTTTCGTCCCGTGCTTCATGAAAAAAGATGTCTGTCGTTTCTTTCGCGGTCTTTGGAACCAAAAACAAACTCTCATCAAGAGTAAGCAAGATTGTTTGTCGAATCTCCTGGATGAACTGGCGAGCAAAACCATCGATGTCATTTTATCTGATCGACCGATTCTGCATCAATCACTAAAACTCAAAAACCGAGAACTTTTTAAAAAACCTCTGGTTTTTGTGGGCCACAAGAAGTTCAGCCACCTTACGGCCAATTTCCCCCATTCCTTAAATGGAATTCCTTTTTGCGCGTATAGCGACGGCTCGAACACTCAAGTTGCACTGGAGAAATTTTTTAAGACTAATAATATCACACCCAATATTATTGGTGAGTTTGACGACGCCGGCCTGCTACAATTATTCGCTGAAGATGGACAAGGCATCGTTGCCATTCCGGCGGATGTGGCAAAAAAGGCCATCGCCAATGAACAATTGTGTCACCTGGGCACTTCGCCTGATCTGCATGTCAGTACCTGGGTGATTAATCTTTTTGACGATAAAATAGATAATTATTTACGAAAGTGTATTGATGAAATTGATGAGCAGCAGATCGTGGTGGATTGACCTAATTTGGCCCTGATTAATAGAACTACCCTACAAGTAGATTTCTATCATCTTTTCTGACATCAAAAATTGCGTTATAAGGCGATCATGAGCAGAAATTTTTCGGCCATCTTTTATTCCCTCGTCACCCTGGTACTGGGAAGTTATCTGCCCTCCAAAGTTTACGCCAGTGGTTTTGTGGAATCTTTGCCACTGCATTCAACTTTAGAGGCGATCGGAGTTTTGATCGCCATCATCACGGCCATTTGGCTGTTACAGCGTGATCGGGAGAGCAACTCCCGTGCCGTCCCTGTGGCGGTCGGCTTTCTGGCCATGGCGATTCTCGACATGTTTCATGCCTCACTGGCACCAGGAAATACTTTTGTCCTTCTGCGAAGCTCTGCGAACTTGTTTGGATCGTTGGGTTTTATGCTGGTGTGGATTCCCGAGAAGCCGCGCCGTTCGGGATTTTTTTGGACTCGTTTACTTCCCATTGGTATAGGGGCCATCGCTCTCTTCCTTGGAATCGAAATCATGCGATACCCAAGCTATGACCCCGTCTTAGTGAGTAATGGTGTCTTTACATCGACGGCCCTCACTCTCAATTTCATCGCCGGGGCCCTCTTTATCTTCTCCGCCGTCCGTTTCGGCCTCGACTACATCCGCTCCAAGCGCCTCGAATCCTTTCTTTTCGCGGGCATCGCTTTTCTCTTCGGCCTGGCGGGAATTTTATTCTGGCGCTCGATCCTGTGGGAAAACCTGTGGTGGTCATGGCACGGGTTGCGGCTGGCAGCGTACTTTCTGGTATTCGCCCTCATCTATCATGAGCACCGCCAAGTTATCTCGGCCCTTCGCATTTCTCTCCAAGAGCACGACCTAGCTGAAATCGATCTGCGAAATCTCAATACTCTCCTCGAACAGCGAGTCGCCGAGCGTACGACAGAGATGGGGGAAAGCCAGGAGAAATTGCGTGCCATTATCGAAACTGAACCTGAATGTGTGAAACTGCTCGATCCGAACGGTTGTCTTCTGGATATGAACCCTGCCGGACTGCGAATGATTGAGGCCAATAGCTTAGATCAGGTGCGCGGCCAATGCGTCTACCCCATCGTCCTCGAAGACCATCGAGACGCATTCGTGACTCTAACCAATCAGGTTTTTGAAGGAAAGACGGGAAAACTTGACTATGAGATCGAAGGACTTAAGGGTGGTCGCCGCTGGCTCGCCACCAGTGCCGTCCCCTTGTATGACGGCCATGATAAAACAAAAATCAACGCGCTCTTGGCCATTACACGCGACATCACGGAACGAAAAAAAACCGAGCAGGTATTGAAAAAAGGCCAGGATGCCTTGACCTTTGCACAACGGATTGCGCGAATCGGCAGCTATGACTGGGATCTCAAGACAAACAAGAGCGAGTACTCGGAGGAAATGTATCATTTACTTGGAATAACACGAGCGACGCAACTGACGAGTGAGGTCTTCTTCAATTTTATCCATCCTGATGACCGCAAGCGTGTTCAAGAAACGCTGGAACACGATTTGGCTGCCAAGCAAACACATCTGAGCGAACATCGGATCATTCGCGCCGACGGTGTCGAACTTTGGGTTTCCTGTCGAGGAGAATTCGTTCTCGACGACAATGGAAAGATCGTGAGCATGAGCGGGACCGTGCAGGACATTTCCGAACGAAAGAGAGTTGAAGAAAAATTGGCCGAGAGCGAATTGCAGATGTCTGTAGCACAGCAGATTGGTCATACAGGTTCCTGGGTTTACGATCTTCACACTGATAAAATCTGGGGTTCGGCGGAGGGTCTTCGGATCTTTGGATATCCCCCTACTCCAGGCGAGTTTCCCATCGAGGACATCGAGGCCTGCATCCTGGATCGTGAGCGTGTTCATCAGGCACTTGTTGACCTGATCAACGAGGGACGAGAATACAATCTTGAATATCGCATTCACCCGGCCGATGGATCGTCTCCTCGTGAAATACATTCCTTGGCCACAGTTGAAAAAGATGAACGCGGGAACATAATGAAAGTCGTGGGCTTCATCCAGGACATCACCGAGCGAAAAATATACGAGCAAGAGTTGTATCAGGCCAAAGATGAAGCCGAGAAGGCCAATCAAACCAAAGACATTTTTCTTGCCACGCTCTCACATGAATTGCGTACCCCGCTGACAGCGATTTTGAGTTGGTCACAATTGTTAAAA
>JAHFAA010000460.1:1352-3279 GCA_023250775.1 Bdellovibrionales bacterium | reverse complement strand
AGAAAATGTGGCCCTACTTAAGGCCATGGAGCTTGGGCTTCTGTACAACTCAAAAGGCGATTACTACCAATCTACCCAAATGCTCAACAAGGCCAAAGAGATTCATCAAAGACTTTTTACCGTGAGTATTTCCAGTGCCGCCAAAGGGGCATTGGCGAACGAGAATTATGACGTTTACTCAGGCGCCACTTACGAACGTTCACTCATTCATTTCTATTTGTCCCTTGATCACTATCTGCTTTTTTTGAAGGGACAGTATGAAGGGTACAAAGTCTCTGAAAACAATGTCGTGAAGGACATTCCGCCCAAAATTCTTAACCCAAGCGAACGACGTCTGGAACTTATGGGTGCCCGCGCTGAACTGCTGGATTGGGATTCTTATATGAAATCCATCCAAGGTGATCGCGCCGGGAAAAGTGTTTTTAAAAATGATCTGCTGGCCAAAGTTTTTGGCGGCATGATTCACGAAGCTTTTGCTCGTCCAGAAGACGATCAAATCGCTCTTCAACTTTACAAAGATGCCAAACTTGTCTTATTCAGAAATTATAATGCGTATAGTACCTACAATAAAAGTGCGCTCAAATTTAAAAAGGATTTTGATAAGCTCGCCAGTATGAGTGAGCAAGATGTGATAAAAAATTATAAACAGCCGACAGAATATGAAACAAATCTAGAGCAATTTCTCGATTTCAAAATTTTACAACTAACCAAGACTATGCGCCCTGGTGACTTTCAAACAGTGGCGAAACAAATTAATGCCAGCGAGAAGGCCATCAATGACGCCAACAAGATAAAAAATCGCGCCAATGTCGGGATCGTTCTTCAGGCCGGAATCATTGCCAAAAAAGTTCCAGAAAAGCACTACTATAGTTTGGAGAGCGCACTCACCCCCGATAATCCAACAGAGGCCCAAAAGCAGATTGCTAAGATTGGTTCTCAAGTCATCATGATTTTTGCAGGTGCACAGCTCGGTTTGCTTCCTCCTCCCAGTACCTATTCACCAATTGGTGTTCAGACAGGCGTGGCGACAGCGCAAATTGCCGCCAATGCCTTGGCCATTAGTTTTGAACTTCCGGCCATGGAAAATCAGGTCGAGGAAGATTTGACCACGCTGCAAGTTTATGATGGACAGGGAAAGATGGTTCAGGAATTTGATGTACCACTTATCAACCCACTTCTTGATGTGGCAAAAGAGGCCATCGCCGAAGATTCCGCTTCACGCTATACAAAACTTGGCTTTCGTTTGGCCACGAAACACCTCACCGCCATCTTGGCCTCGTACGGAACTTATACTTTAACCAAGCAAAAACTTGGTGACTTTTTTGCCAAGCAGGCAGCCGTTTTGCAATATGTCGCCGCAACTAAGGCGATTGAGGCCACAGAACATGCCGATACTCGCTACTGGAGTACCTTACCCGCGGACTTCCGCATTCGAGATTTTTACTTGGATAAAGGGAATTACACTCTCAAACTTGTTGTGAAGAAAATTTCTAACCCCAGTACGGCCTCGAAAATAATTGATCTCGGCCCCATTAGCGTGGGGGATAAGCAAAAACTTTTACTCAATTATCGAGTGACGCTCTAAGTTTGCGAGTAGTATCCGTCTAATAAGCTCAATCTTATCTCAGGGGGAAGTGGCATCATTTCCCCCTGCTTCTTTTTATAAGCGTTGAATTTTACAATAATAATATTCATTTATCATTGTGAGGTTTCCTGTGATCAGAGGCCTATTTTCAAAAATTCTATGCGTGACTCTTTGTTACTTTCTCGCGGTGAATCCGATCATGGCCGAGACCTCTCATACATTAAAACATCAGGATCAGGAACTGGGAGTCAGCAATGCCGAACATGGAAGTGGCGCAGGAACCTATGAACAAAATAAATTAGAGAAATCAAAAAAAGATTTTGGTTTTGGAAATCAGCTAGG
>JAHFAA010000460.1:0-1342 GCA_023250775.1 Bdellovibrionales bacterium | reverse complement strand
TTTAGTTTGAATTATCTAATTTTTATTTCTCATTATATTCCTGGTTCACTCATGCCAGTGGTTTGTCGCAATCCGATGGTTGCCATGATGACCCTTGGTGTAGGGGCGGTACTGCCACTAATCTGGTTCGATAATCTTGTCTTTTCGCTTGGAAGTATCGTTTCGTTTTATACCGAGTTGATGATCTTTGACCATCTGCAAACTTATTACAGAGAGATGGAAAAAAAGATGAGCGGCAGTGGGAGCGGTGGTGATGGTAGTGGCAGTGCAACCGCGCAAGGAAGTGGCCCAGAATCTCACGGCGAAAGAAATTTGCAGCTACTTGGATTGGAACTTCAGCACGATGCTCTGGCCCATGAGATCGATTTGCTGACGATTAAGGCCGAGGCCGTCCGTGCCACGAAAGGGGCCTGGCTACTCTCGGCCGCACTTAGTGTGGCGATTGGCGTCGTCTTGACCACGGCGGCTGCTGGCGCCAGTGCAGGAGGCACTGCGGGGGGGGCCGCGATTGGAGCTGCGGCTGGTGTATGGGTCTTTGGCATCGGCGCCGCTGCCGGTGCTTCCTATGGTGCCGCCATTGGGGCCTATGCAGGTGAGGTCGTAGGTTTGGAAATACATAATGACTCAGGTGATGTCTGTGCTCCTATGTTCGGAGTGACGGGAACGTATCTCGCTTCCATGGGCATCAACGAAATCTACAAGAACGCAACGGCAGGTGAAGCTCCGCCTAATCAACCCCCTCATCCCGGTTCAACTTTTCAGGCGCCTCCCATTGATAAGCACATGATCCCTGTTGTTGAACGCGCAACCTCATTTGAGGATTTATTGTATGGGCTGGTCGAATTGCAGACGGGAAAAACCGTGACACTTCCTCAATATCAATTGATTCAAAAAGAATTGGCCAAGAATGGAGAACTCAAAGTTGGACAAGAAGATTTTCTGGCCTTGAAAAAATATTTAAATATCGCTTTGAAAGAAGATCTTTGGAAAAAATCTGCTGACCTGATGAAAAAAATATCGTTGATCGACAAGGCCCATGCCACAAGCGCCGACGAGCAGGCCGAGGCCGCCGATGCACAGGATGAAGTTGAGGAAGCTTCGCAACTCAGTGACAGTTTTAATATTTTTAAAGATGTGGGGTCTTTTTTTAATGCCGGCAACAATATGGTCAATCTGACAAAAGACAGTGAAGTTGGCGCAGATTTCTCAAAAGTTCGTGCCAATCCTATTGCCAACAGTCCTGAGGTCATCAGCAAATACTTAAGTTGGGACTTCTTCGTCAAGTTTGCTAATTATCTTGGCTTTAGCAATGGTGGTGAGCTGGCCTTTCTTCTCTACATCA
>JAHFAA010000459.1 GCA_023250775.1 Bdellovibrionales bacterium | reverse complement strand
ACTTCTTGTTCGTTCTTTTTTGCGTAAATTTCATTCCAGTGTTTTGCATCCATTGAATCTTCTCCGCGTCCGAATGATTATTTTCTTAAAGAGCAATTTTCAAAGGTATTTCCTCTTCTGAATAAATGGAAGTCTCAAGACTTTTATATGCTTTATAAAACTCACGATCGCTTACATTCAGATAATCTTCTAAATGAAGTCGCAGAACCATTTCTTGGCTTGGAGATATAGGGGCCGGAGAATTTTCTGCCTTTTCCCACTTCGCTACTGCCGTGTGAGAAAGCTTAAAAAAATCAGCGAACGCAGACCTTGATTTTCCCAAGTAAGTTCTAATAAATTTGATTTCATTTCCTGTTAGTTTCGATAGTTTGGAAGGGAGCCTTTTGAAAACCTCATCTGCCAACTCCTCAATATCTATTTTAGGGAGCCATTCACCACGTACTTGATGAAATAAAACAGCATCGAGGAGAATGGGAAATCCAAAACCATCGTAAATAAAGTTTTTTATAATTTTCTCTTTTCTGGCCATATTTCCTCCAAGCATTCGCTTAATTATTCATCGAGATTTATTACTGTGATAATGAGCATATCGCTCTCGTCAAATGACAGGATTATTCTAATATTTTCACTATCAACAGACTTCCCTCTAATTGAATAATTCCAAGTCTCAAAGGCCACATGATGGCTTATCCGTCCATACTCCTACAAGAAACTGTGACAGTACATGGGGCTACAATTATTCAGCGATAATTTTCAATGAAGATGGTTAAGTATAATCGTAATCCTGAGAGAGAAAATTTCTTAGGATTAACTGACCGAAATAATCTAATGAAATTGCGCTATTTTTATTGCGCTACAGAGCTGGCCTAGTTTCCTAATCTATGTTTTAATTTTACTTTAAACAGGATTAATTTATGATCAATTGTTATTCGATGTTATCGATTGTAGTGCTTGCGTCGCTTTTTGGTTGCTCTACCGCTGACTTGGTTCGCCTCCGCAGCGACCTTACTCCTAAACCGCAAAATTGTCCGTTGGAAATTTTCGCTGAATCCTCGAAGGTCGACCGTCCCTCAGAGGACCTCTGCATTATTGATGCAAGACCAGGAGCTACACGATTTTCTGACCAGTCCATGAATGGTGCCATAGAAAATGCCAAGCAAGCTGCCTGTACGTGTGGAGCTGATGCAATCATTATATCGGGGTATGATGCTGGAAAGAGTTCATTTTTTGAAGAAACACAAGCACGCGTGAAAGTGAAAGCGATCAGATTCACTGGCCCAAAAACGAAATAGCGATCTTTTCTGTTTGCGCAGTAATTTTCAGGCAGTTTTGGCATCTTAAATTTTGTGTAAAGCAGAGAGCAGGTGAAGATTAAGTCGCATTGCAAAGTCCAGCGCTTTTTATCTTGCGGCATTTTGAGTCAAGGATTTATTCGCCTGTACTGCTACCACTGCAATTCTGAAAAGCTGGTGGCCTTTTTTGGTACTTCGAGCTAGCGTAACTTGAAAAAATCAAATCCAGAGGGAACATATGGATTGTGTCAAGCAGATTAAATTGCTGATGATCCTTCTTCTTCTTCTTTTTAACATGCAAATATCCTGGGCCGAGAATTGGGATTTCACGCAAGAGGTTGCTTATCAGGAAAATCATGATCCTTCAGTTATCTGGCTTGTAGATGGTACAAAAATTACAGTTCAGTACATTCAAATCCAATGGGAAGAAGTTTCAAAATGGCCCAAGGGAAAAAAACTCGCAATCTCCTATAATCCTCAAGCAGGGGCGGTGCTCCTCGATCCAAAAAGCGGAAAGTTTATTCCAATCATGCAAGGCCTGGCAAAACATCCCATTGAGATGATGATGGAATCCTGTCTGTCCCGAAATGTAACAACTGTTGATATTAGTGACTGCTACCTTAAGGCAAGAGAGTCATGGGATAGGGAATTAAATAGAGTGTACGCACTCAATCAAGCAAGACTAAAAGACACGGCAAAAAAGGAATTAAAGGCCACCCAGCAAGAGTGGATAAAATTTAGAAATTCGGCGGAAAAAACCATTCAAGCAGTCTACGCTGAGCGCGAGGGCAGTATTTGGGGCAATATTACCAGTGAAAAGATAATGGAAATTACCAAAGAGCAGGCGGTGAGATTAAACAGCCTCCTTGAGTGAAAATGGCAGCGTGCTAGTGAGCAATTGGATGTAAGAACAGCAAGAGGGGATAAATGCTTGAAATTTCAAACTGGGATTTGAAACAAATACAGGCCAAATTCGGAATCATTGAATATATGAAATCTGTGTTATATGCACCTCTAAATCGCTATGGAGTACCAATATGAAGAGTTCAAAAAATATTGCTTTCTTTGTGCTGTTTCAAATGCTTTTTTTCGCCACCACTGCCAATGCAACCTTTTTACGGTTTTGGAGAGGCTTCCCGAAAAGTGAAGTTTCAGTTGAGCAATTTGAAGATGGTTTAAATCAAATTTTTCTTCCTGCGACTGCTGCCTTGGCCAAGACTCCCGCCCATCTTATTTCTTACCAACCTTTGCTTATGCCAACAGAATTACTTCAAAACGAAAATTTTCCGATTGAATTGGCGTTGGTAGAATACGCCAGTGAAGCAGAATATCGCGCTTATCGCGACACCGTTCAAGGCCAGGCCTATTCAAATTTGCACTGGGATTATTTTGATAAATCCGCAAGTAAAAGCACCGTTCCCATTTCGTTTCAGGGAACTTTGGAAAATGACAAGGCCTATTTAATCGGTACCGATATTGACTGGAATGCTGGGCCGACATTCTTTTATGTTTTTCCCAACGATGAAGAGACGCAAAGAATTCTTCCCCGTGACTTAGTCGCTTTACAAAGAAATGGTTTCAAAGGCGTGGTTTTATCGGGCCCTACTTACGTAATGATTTATGCTAAATCTTTTCTCACCCCCGCCCTTTCCCGCCGGTTGCTTTGGGAAACGAAGCTGAGACGTGGAACTACATTAAGTTATGGCTCGGGTGTTCAGTATCCACTATGATCGGGCAAATACTTTTATGGGGAACAGTTACGGGGATTATCCGTCCTTACCTCTTGGAAAAAATATCAATCATCTTAAATCAACTGGCCCATTTTGGTTTTGTAAGTATCTTTTTTAGATCCATGATACTTGGATTGACTTTTGAAAATCTTTACGACTTGAAGTCTATCAACATTTTTTCTCTGTTTCGCTCGCTTCCCATTTGGCATAACAGCTCCTTAATCCGTATTATGCCACTGAATTTTTCGGAATTTAATGCGAAAGACCTA
>JAHFAA010000458.1 GCA_023250775.1 Bdellovibrionales bacterium | reverse complement strand
GTTAGCGCTTGCTCGCAGTTTCGTCACTCTCCAAAATGGAACCATCGAAGCAAAGAGCGAGGGCGAGGGAAAAGGTGCCACTTTCACACTGACTTTTCCACTTGGTTCGGCCTCACGTTTTGCCGGTCACGAGTACGAAACGGTTACAGAAAATCAGCACGATCTCTCTGGAATCAGCGTGCTTTTCGTGGACGACGAACCAAGCATGCTTGATGCCATGAAAGAAGTTCTTTCCTTTTTCGGGGCCAAGGTCACCGTGGCCTCCTCCGTCCCCGAAGCGCTTGCCGCATTTGAAAAATCGGCACCCGACGTGCTCGTGAGTGATATCGCTATGCCAAAGGAGGACGGTTACGGCCTGATCCGAAAGATTCGAAACCTTGATGATAAAAAAGGAGCTTACACTCCCGCCATGGCCTTGACTGCCTATGCCGATTCACAAAGTCGCGACTTGGCATTGTCCGCTGGCTTCCAAGTGCATCTTGCCAAGCCTGTTGATTCGAGCGAACTGGTGCAAACGATCCTCAATTTGCACACGCACAGACCTTACTTCAGATAGCAGAAAATATGGTCACCTTCTTTGCCGAGAACGTCCCCTAACTACCTGATTTCTTATGGAATATAACTAATTATCAATAAAATGTATGAAGTTGCGATAAGCTAGTAATATCTCCTGTTATTAAAGGAAAAAACTATGAAAATTTTCAAGCGCTTCCGTTATCCAATCCTTGCGACGTTGATTATCGTGGCGATTACCTCAATTTTTTTGAATCTTACCTACACCACGACAACGACTGCGGTGAAACTTTCTACCACTTCACTGAACATCGCTTCCACGGTGCTTGACCCTACCACTATCCTCACAAATAAGATCCAGGCCAATCTTAATCGCATGTATATCAACAACAATCCCTATTTCATTGACCAGCAAGGCCTGGCAAGCGAGGCCAGTGTCATGGATATAATCAATAATCCCTTCAATCGCCCCGCCAGCGTCGCCAACACTCTTTACTGGAAGGTTTTTTTTCAACGTGCCGCCTGGCTGGATTCCTATTGTATCAATCGTCTTACCAACTGTGGCCCCAATAAGATTTGCTCGTGCCTCACCAATCCTAAGGTCGTCAATCAGCTAAAATGGGATCACTACCATCTCTTCAATGCGCAGGACTTATACACTTATAAAACATTAAATATTGCTGGTTGTACCGGCGCCGCCAGAGTCTTTATGGATTTGGCCCAGAAATTTCCACTCAATACCAATATCCGATATGTCACGACTGTTAAGTATGAGGCCAACAACGTTGACGAACAACCTACCGATGTCTACATCCATGCCTGTCCACAGCAAGGTGTTCGCTGGAGTGATTACAATGCAAAGATGAACGGTCATCAAGTCGTGGCCATTCAAATGCCAAATGGGAAGTGGCGAATTCTCAATACCTCTAAGTCCCAAATTTCCTGGGCCAGAAATCCCAGCACCAACACCACGATTGAGGCGGCATCTCTTACCGATTTAGTCTCGAATACCAGTCGACGAATTGATGTGATCTTTCCGGGAATGCCCTCCAATGCCCCTATTGAAACATATACGGTGACCTCCATCGGCGTTGATGATGTGACGACTCATAATCGTCTCATGAATAAGTATGCCAGTGGCAATATCACCGATGCTCACTGTCAGTGGCCGGCGTGGTAGGATCATCGAGTTCAAATTCAAAAACTTCCGCGGCAGAAAACTTTTGCGCCAAAAGAAAATAGTAGATGGCGGCGCAGAGAACGCCCAGGCCATAGCCAATGAGATGGCTTAGATAGCTCACCTCGGGTTTAAAAGTATCGGGAATAAATAAAATAAGAGAGACACCCAGAACTTTTAACAATCTGCGCCCCCAGGATTCCCGCCGATCAATCAAAAAGGCCAGGGTCATCCAGGCCGCGCCCATCCAATGAACCACGCCGGAAACACCGATAAGATAAACGTCTTTCGGCATGGTTAATAAGACCACAAAATTGATCAGCCCGCCGGCAAAAAAACCTGCTATAGGAAAAAAGAAAAAACCAAAATAACTGGAGAGATAGTAAGCAAAAGGAAGAAATAAAATAAGATTACTGAGCACATGATGAAGATCGCCATGAGCAAACAATGTCGTCCAAAGTCTCCAGACTTGATGTTGGTTGAACACATTGACATAAGAAGCAGGCATCAAAACCTCGGCCTGAAATAAATCATTCACATAAACAAGGGTCCCAAGCAAAAGGAGTAAGACGGAGAATGTGGTGGTGTAGATGGCATTCTTGCGCGGTTTTCGGGTCAGCCAATTTTCTTTGAGGATTGCTTCCATTGCTGGAAGATGGAGGCGAGTATAAAAAAAACAAGGGGGCCTTGTGCCCCCTTTGGAAAAATTCTCGAACTATCGACGATTCATGACTGTATAGGACTGATAACAGATGGCATAGGTATCGAGCTCATTGATCGGTTGAGGAATGCAACCGTTGATTTCATGGCCGATGGCCTCATTGGCGGAAATATGAAACTTAACGCCGTAAACTTGAGTATGAGTTGTGGTTTGTACCATCCCCCAATGACTTTTGGTGGTTGAATCAAGCAAGGTGGCACTTACCAGCTTGGCCGTAAGACCATCGATTTCAACTTTATCGTAGGACTCACCCTTCGTGGCGGAAATTTCAAAGTTCCCTTTTTCAAGTTCGCCATTTTTAGAAAGATCAACATTCACAGCTTTATAATCTTTTTGCAGATTAATCGTTTCGCAATGAGTGTAGATGTCTTGGGCAAAGGCATTCAATGATCCCAGTGTTAATAAGATTGCTAATGTTTTCATACGGACTCCTCGGTTAGTTGTTATTTTAGAACTGGGCCATGAATAGCCGAGAAAGTGCAATTAGCACAAATTATTAGTTGTGATGTATGGTAAGTAGTTTTGCTACTGCGGCAATCTCTAGTCTTTCCAAGATGGATTGATGAGAGCGGTAAGGACATGTTCCTGCCATTGTTTATTAATGCGCAGGTAATGGGGCGCAACGCCTATTTCTTGAAAGCCAAGCCGCTTCAAAAGCCCCCTACTCCTGGTGTTTGTGGGAATGACGTTGGCCTCGATGCGATGAAACTTGAGTGTCACAAAAACATAATCAATTGCGGCCTGGAGTGACTCCCTCATCAGCCCCTGCCCCTCAAACTGTTTTCCAATTTTGTAGCCCAGCCGACAATTTTGAAAGGCCCACGTTCAAAGGTGGTGAAATTTATGGTGGCAATAAGTTCTTGACTGCTTTTCAAAAAAA